>JAOUJM010000334.1 GCA_029883265.1 Gammaproteobacteria bacterium | reverse complement strand
CTGCTGGCTTTCCAGCGCGATTTTACGAAAATAATCACTTGTATTAATAACCAGAAAAACACCCAAGGCGCCCATTAAAAAAATAGCGATATATAGATAGGTTCTGACTGAAACCTGATTTTCCATTAAAAATTTATTGCCTATTTACTATAGGGGTAGCCATTTTTTTTCCACTCTTGAAAACCACCTCGAAACCAATACAAATTTTTATACTGACATTCACGCGCTTTTTTAACGGAATTCATACTTCGACCACACTCAGACGAGGAACAGTAAAAAACAACATCACTGGTTTTGTTTGGAATCAATTTGGCCAAGGTTGCGCAATTGGTATCAATATCAGGCAAATGAATAGAATGATGGATAAAACCTTTATTTCGTCCTTTTTGAATACGTGCGTCTATTAATACCAAGTTGGTTTTATTCGCCAACATTGTTGCAAGTTGCAATGCGCTAAGGGTAGTGACACCACTGACTTTTTCTGGCAGTGGCTTTTTTATAATAGGCTTATTATTCTCCGCAAAAACTCCGCCATTTGTAAACAAACAAAGCAATAAAATAAACCACCGTAATCTCATTTTTAATTCACCTATTTCTATTATTAGTCAAATAGTTATCGTAAAAAAAATGAAATTGCTTTAGCCACATTTACACTGACATGAGTACCTAATTCAAGATATAAAGCATGCAAAAAATACAAGCCTAAACTAATGCTATTTCCCCCACTCATGGACTTTTCCCATGGGTGGGGCTGGTCGAATTCTAAAAATCCTGCAATTGAATTTCAAACTGAAGATTTTCCTTCTGCACATCAAATGCAACTTCATCAAATTTAGGTGGCAGCATTTTTACCTGATAGTTTTTGACAAACCCAAAAAGCTCTTGAGGAAAACCAATCCAATTGTGATCCATGATTTGATCATTATCTTCATCATGAAAAACAAACGCTGCATATCGACCCGGCGGCAATTGGTGCAACTGAATCACCGCTTGTTGGTTTTCAATTCGCGCACTCTGTTGATAGCGAGCCTTTTCAATATGTTTGGGAAATAATTCTTGTTGCGATTGCTCAAACAGTGCCATACGTAATAATCCCGTATCATTGTTTAAAGCGCGCACATGAATCGTCAAACTTGCTGCCATGCTTGCAGATGCCATAGACAATAGAAACATACTAAGAAATAATTTGAATCCTAACTTATTCATAGGCTAATGCCTCTTTAGTTGATATTTTTGTTGCAGAACCCGCAGGAAAATAACTAGCAATCCAGGCAAAACCCAAAGTTGTGAAAAAAGTAATCACAAAGCCATTGCTACTAAATGCAAACGGGAGCGGTGTACCGCCCAATATTAAATTGCCAAAAAAACTGGATGCACTAGCGCTTAAGGGCCAGGCAATGAGTAAACCGAGGCTAATACTTAACACAGCAATTATTAAGGCTTCACTAACAAACACCGAACGAATTTTTCTTGGTGTTGCACCCATTGCGCGCAATACGCCGATCTCCCGACTACGTTCCATAATATTAATGCCCATAGCCGATGCCATACCTAAAGCGCTGACGATTAAAACCAGCAAAGCAAACATCACCAGGCTTACGAGAATTATATCCAAATGATCATATATCACCTTGACACGCTGAGCCTGAGATTCCACCGACAACACACTTAAATCCGACCTAGCCACTCGCTGCTCAATTTGCTGTTGCAGCTTAACGATAGCGTCATAGTCATTTTGTTTAGCGGCAAAGAGAATACTATTCACTTTGGCTTGTGGATTGGCCAATTGTTGATAACGACTTTGATCGATGAAGAATTTGGCGGTATCAAATTCTTCGATTACGCCGACCAATTTAAATTGATGCGCCTGACCTTGCAGTGTAATACTAAGCATTGAACCAATGTCGGGTTTCTCATAAGCCTTCCAAGCCCACGTATTCATCATTAATTCATTGTCACTGCTTCCACTCAACCAACGACCGCCTAACATAATTGAAGCTTGTAATTGTGTGTCAAACGGTAAGGCGGTAATGCCCACGCCACGACCAGCGCTATTCATTTCCGATTGGATCACACCTTGGCCACCGCTCCATGTCTCCGTGTGGCGAATATTCTCAAGGTCAGTGAATAGGTTTCGCAACTGTGAATCGTTAATCGAATTTTGCAACACCACTTTTACATCGTATAACATGCTGGCTTTGGTTTGTTGCAACATCACAAACAAGGACTGACGCACATTAAAACCCGTACTAAAAATTGCCACTCCCAAGGCCATGGTCAACAACGTTACTACCACTCGCTTGCGTTGACGCAAAGTATTTCGCAGCGCAAATAAAAACTGTGGACTGAATCTATTGGCCCAAGGAATTTCTTGCATGGGTTTCGCTTGCGTTTGCACTAAACCATAATCATCCAATCCGGCTTTTATGCACACCCGGCTGGCTTTAACAATGGCAGGCAATGAAAGAATAATCGGCAGACCGACACTAAAAATAATGAGTACACTATAAATCCACCATGGAAGACTGGTGCTCAGCACATCAAAATTCAATGCCATGGATACGCCGTAACTAATACCGTATCCAGAAAATACTGCTAAGGGCACGGCAATCAATGCGGTAATACAACCCAGCAATAACAACATTAACAAATAGATTTGTAGAATATGTGATTGCTTTGCACCCACGGCTTTGAGTACGGCTATTTGGCGTATTTGTTTTGCCAGAATTGAATTCATGAGTTGAGAAACTAAAATGGCCGCCATAAGCGAGGCTAATAAACAAATACTACCGAGCATAAGGATCAAACTATCAAGCTGCCATTGATGCGGATGACTATTTGGTTGCAAGGCTTTGCTAACACGGATGGTTTTGCCTTCTAGCATAAATTGTGATTTCAGTGCGTCAGTTTGCTTTTGAATATCCGCATCGTTTTGCGCTTGACGATAGCGCAGAATTAAACGCTGATTAATCGCCTCGCCCGTGATTTGTTGAAACGTGGTTTGATCGACATAGGCAAATATAAAATGATCCTGAGTGGCGGGTGGTTGTGCGGGATCAAAGATCACGCCTTCCACGGGAATGCGCATACTACGATTGCCCACACGAATATTCACAGGCTTTCCAATTTCAATATCTGAAATCAACAAGCCATTTCGCTCAATCACCATGGCGCCCTTGTTTGGATGAAATTGTCCTTGTTGCTCATAAAAATAAGCCAAAGATTGTTGTTCAAATTCCGTGGCCCCATAAAGGCGTAAAGGCACCCACTCATCGGGTTTGACTTCAATGCGATAGATTCCATAGTCACGAAATTCTGCACTTTCAATCGCCGGATTCTGCCGTAAACGACTTAAGTCTGCTGGTTTAAAATCAGCTGAAATAAACATGGCGTGCGGCGGCTTTGTATTTACAAAATTTGCACTCAGATCTTGCGACAAAACAAAATACGACACTAGCACTGAGCCCACGCCCCATGAACCAATAATCAAAGCAAGCATCACCAGGGTAAATCGACCGGGATAAAAGCGAATATCACTTAAGGCTTTTTTCAATCGCATATTCATTAGCACGCCTCCTGTTGCACCGCCGTCACGGGTTCCGGCGCTGATGCAGCGTCTTGGATCTCGCCATCATGCAAACGAATCACCCGATGAAAATGTTTTAGCGAGGCTTGCTCATGAGTGACCACTAAAACCGTTTTACCTTGATCCACCAAGTCTTTAAACAATTGCATAATCGACTCCGCGGTTTGGCTATCTAAATTTCCCGTGGGTTCATCAGCGACAATCACGTCCGGTTTATTCGCCATGGCACGTGCAATCGCCGCCCGTTGTTGTTCCCCACCGGATAAGGAAGCAGGAAATTTATTCGCTTGTTTTTCAATACCGACTTGTTGCAACAGCTGATGGATGCGTTGGCCTCGTTTCGCTTTGGGTATGACATTGACAAAATCCATGGCAAGCGCAAGATTCTCTGCAATGGTGAGTGTGGGTATGAGTTGGAAAAACTGAAATACAATACCCATTGTACGACCACGCCAGCTTGCCAGTTGGCTTTCATTCATTTGATGAATCATTTGTTGCTGCACACGCACACTGCCATGACTAGGCTGGTCAATGCCGGTTAAAACATTTAATAAGGTCGACTTACCGCTGCCCGAACGACCGATGATGGCAACAAACTCGCCTGTGCCGATCTGCAAATTAATATTTTTTAAAGCCGAAAATTGACCGGCATCGCTTTCGTAGATTTTTGAGACTTGCTGCAATTGAATTAAATTTGTCATTGATAGGTCCTCTTATTTTTCAAAACACAAGCTGTTCATGCCTGGCGAAACTCAAGCCTGAACTCAGCAATCCGCTATACTCAATATCACTATAGCGTATAGCTGCTATACTGTATAGTGTTATCGTGTATAGCTAAGAAGGCTTTAGTATTATTTGATGCTTGTGTGAACCGCCCATTGCTCCTATACTGGCCCTGGAAAATCTAATTATTAATTGAGAAACAATAAGTTA
>JAOUJM010000079.1 GCA_029883265.1 Gammaproteobacteria bacterium | reverse complement strand
GAAATTTAGTCGCTACTACTGCGCTATTTTCGAACGGATAGCGTTCCAAGTTCAGAGAACTATTTCACTAAATCAAAGGTAAAATTACTCGCTAAACATTGAATCACAACATCAAAATCAGCATACGCAAAATAACCTGCTCAGTTTCGCCTACGATTCCAACGACCCAGGCTCTTACCTAACAATGCGATGAGTGTTCAAAATGTATTTAATCGGTATTGCGACATAAACTGGTGTTGATGGTGGAGATTCAATCGAATTCGAATTTAAATCATATTGCATGAAGAGCAACAATAACGAGGTTCATGGGCTCTTTTTTCGCCAATGCTTTCTTAGCCAAACTGTTTCACTATAATAGACCACTATGTATCCGTAATATTTACAGGCTACAACACAGGAGTACTGCAAATGGACTTACCATCAACTGCACTTAAGATCACATCTTTGAAGGGTTTAGATAGCTCAAGTATTAATGCGTTTACGGTTCAGGGTGTTAATCTGATTGTTTTGAATAATGATCAACATATTTCTGTGTTTCATGCTAACTGTCCACATCAAGGCAGTGATTTGTCCACCGCTCGCTTACAACAAGGGCGTTTAGTTTGTCCCATGCACCAATGGCAATTCGATCAACTCACAGGCGAGCGAGTGGATCAACCCGGTTCGTGTTTACAAGCATTTGACAGCTTGACGTATAATGGTGATTTATATATTGATGCCTTTGGCCTAAAACAGTTTCAACAATTCCGCAACAGCAACGTTTTTCAATCCACTGGCCCAGCCGATCAACGAATCAAACATCTACCAGGCCCAAAGGCTTTGCCGCTACTAGGCAATATGTTGCAATTAAAAATTTCGGTTTTACATCTGCTTTTACGCGATTGGTCGCAACGTTATGGTAAAATTTTTCGCTTAAAACTACCCATGGGTACCGCTGTAGTGTTAAGCGACAGCATATGCATACGCCAATTGCTGCGTGAACGACCACATAGTTTTCGTCGGCCGAGTAATTTCCCAAAACTATTTAGCGAAATTAATGGGCACGGTGTATTTTCGGAAGAAGGTGATAATTGGCAACGCCAACGCCGTTTGCTTGTTCCAGCATTAAATCTCGCTCAGCTCGATGATTTCTTCCCTAAAATGAATTTAGGTCTTGAGCGCCTATATCAAAAATGGTCTAACGAAGCGAACCAACAAAAGGTTTCGAATATTTGCAGTGATTTTGCAAATTTAACCGGTGATATCGCCACCCATGTTACCTTAGGTCATGACATTAATATGCAACAAGGAAAATCAGATCCCTTGCAGTCAGCGATACGCACTATACTTCAACGCATTACTGAACGTTCAATCGCAGCCATTCCTTACTGGCGATTTATTAAATTACCAAAAGACCGTGCCGTGGATCGTGCCCTGGTCATTTTGCACAATGCGGTCAATGATTTCATCAATCACGCCAAACAGCGCATGACAAATCAATCACAAGCTAATAGTTTTCTTGACGCCTTAGTTAGCTGGCAAGATGAACAAGGGAAAACGTTGAGTGACAAAGAAATTCAAGGCAATGTTTTAACCATGATCGCCGCTGGCGGAGACACAACGGCGCATACCATGTCGTGGCTATTGTATTTTATGTGCTTGCATCCACACATACAAGAACGTATGCAACACGAAGTGGATCAGTTTAGTGGTGACCCACTGAAATTGCACTCGGCCGATCAATTCAAACATTTCCCCTATATAAAAGCCTCCGTCCAAGAAGCAATGCGACTTAAGCCGGTCGCACCCGTTATGTTTTTTGAACCTTGCCACGATGTGACTATTGAAAATACCCATATACCCAAAGGCACCTTAATAATGGTAGCCACCGATCAAGCAGGGCTGGATGAGAATCATTTTTCTAATGCTCATGAATTTGCGCCTGAGCGTTGGCTTCAAACAAATAAAAAATTCGTCAATCATCAAAGCAAAACGGCCATTCCGTTTGGTTATGGCCCTCGCTTATGTCCCGGTCGCCCTATGGCCTTGACACAACTCAACGCTGTCATGGCCATGATTAGTAAAAATTTCAATTGCCGACTTGCCGATAATCACCCGCCGGTAGAAGAAAAATTTGAATTCACCATGCAACCCAATCTATTGCAGGTGCAATTTAGCTTGCGTGATTGATACACGAACAATTAAAGCAATACAACGAAACGTCATCAAAAAAAACCGTTTGTAAGTTATTCCATTTTTTTACATTACACTTAGATTGCGGATGAGTGATTGAAGACGAAAATAGAAATCAGCACCAACACTTTGAAAGAAGAAAATTGGCATAAACCACAATCAGTGTTTTCCAGTGCAAATGCATTGGTGGCAATAAATGGGGTCCATACGATTAACAGTGGGTCGCTGTGGATATGGGTTTAATTTTGATGCATTGTTATCTTGATAATATGACAGGCTCCGTCAAAGTAACGTGTTTAGTTAACTTTGTGCGTATGCAACAAACTCATAACCGTTCCAATAATTTGCCCTAAATGTTGCTCCGGTGTTCCCGCTTTGGCCATGACGCTCACCCCTTGCAACATCATATTAATTGTCGCCGCAATAGCTGCCGTGTCCAAATCTTTTGACAATTCACCTTTTGCAACGGCTTCATCAAGCAAACGGCAAAAAATGATTTCCATGGCTTGCCAGGCTGATCGTACTTGTTGTGCAAACTCAGGATAATGTGGTCCAAGTTCCACCGCCGTATTATTAAGAAAACAACCAAAATGATGCTCCCCATTTTTGTGTTGTTCATTCAAGCCTAAAAAATAATTCATTAAGCGTTGCTCAGCCGTACCTTCACTATTGAGCAACATATCGCGGGTCTTTGTTAAGGCTTGTTCGATATAACGTTGTAGCGCTTTTTTATACAATTCGCTCTTATTGCCAAAGGTGTCATATAGGCTGGCGCGATTAACCCCCATGCCATTCACCAAGTCCTGAACCGACGTTAATTCAAAACCTTGGCGCCAAAATACGGCCAAAGCACGATCTAAGGCTGCATCGATATCAAATTGTTTTTGTGGTCCTGCCATTTGTACGCTCATTCTTACTCGGGGTGATAAGCCGACTCACTATATGAATTGTTGATTAAATATGCAATGGCTTCTGCGTTTTTACAAACCTGCTTGACACATTCTAACAATTCTGGAATGATCATTCCATATTGGAACGATCATTCCAATATTGCTTATTTGAGGGCGGTATTTGGCTTAAATGTCAGCAAAAACCGCTTTATATCCAAAACGGAAGGAGACAATGATGTTTGCTCTTAGTAAAAATTTAACTATTTCAGGGCTGCTGTTTAGCGCGATTACACTGGGCACTAGCAGTTCAGTCTTTGCGACTCCTGCGGCTGACACCCTTACTCAAGTTGCGGATGCCATGGGTGGCGCACAGATTATACTTAACAGTTACAATCAATCCGAATACGCGAAAGTTTCAGGCTTCGCCCCACTACAAGCGCCCACACCAGGAGGCACTGCGGAAAGCTTTGACGGCATTGAGTATCACTTAACACGTGCCCTTGATGGCCAACGCTATCGCACCCAATGGATGCTTGATATTGATTTTCCATTAGCATCTCAATATCAATTTAGTGAGATTATTAATAATGACCAGGGTGCAGTCATTGGTATTGATAGTATTCTGCAAGCACCTCAAGCGCCTATGCAATCTATTCGCCTCGCAGCGCGCCAAGTGTTTAATTTAGTAAGCTCTCCGGTTGAGTTAGTTAAAACCATGCTGTCGACGCCTCAGCAAGTTACACAAATTGGCCACCACGAATCATCGCGTAAAAAGCTTAGTGTGTTGAGCCTACGTAAGTTCGACAAGCAGTTCTTGTTATGGATAGACAATAATACTCATTTACCCACACACGTCAGCTATTGGGACTCTAATCCTAGCTATGGTGATGTAAATGTTGTCACGCGTTTTTCTAATTGGCAAGCCGCCGATGGTATCTTAGTACCAATGCTAATTGAGCAATCCTATCACGATGAATTATTGATTCGTATTGAGCGCCAATCGGTTGATTTCAATTTAAGCTTTATTCAAGATCCTTATTCGATTCCCCATGAGTTAAGCGCACCACTGGATAACCGGGCATATCAAATTGGTTTAAAATATTCACAATGGTTTCACCGCTACTTGTTGGTTGGTATTCCTTTTGACTTAAATCAATTTACAACAGACTCAGTTTTTTTGCAGCCGGTGGGCAATGGCGTATTTTATTTACAAGGCTTCACCCATCACTCGCTGATCGTGGAAATGGATGATTATCTGATACTATTTGACCCAGTACTACTTGAAGAACGTACTCAAGTTGTCTTGCCATTAATCAAACAACAATGGCCAAATAAAAAGATTAAATACGTCATTCCTACACATTTTCATACCGATCACAGTGGTGGTTTGCGCGGCTATGTCGCCGATGGTGCTAAGTTAGTCACAATCGAAAACAATAAAAAGTTTTATAAAGACGTATTAAAAGCAAAACACATTATTTATCCTGACTTACTGTCTTTAGTGCACAGCAAAGCCCGTATGCTACAACTTGATGATAAGGATAACTATATTCTCGAAGATGGAAATCGTCGCGTGCATTTACTGCAAATTGATAATCGCCACGCACCCGGATTAATCGTGCCTTATATTGAAGATGAAAAAATGATATTTGTATCTGATTTATATAGTCCAGGATTATCCCCGGCTCCACTGCCCGCACAATTTTCGTTTTGGGGCTTGGACTTGTATAAGGACTTACTACCGCGTGATTTAGCTATCAACAAGATCATCGGCGCACATGGTGGAATGGGTAGCTATGAAGATTTCAAAACCTTAATTGAATCTACCTTTCCGGGCAACTTATAAACCGGCAACTTAGCAAAGGGATAGAGCGTTAATAGCAATCTGATGCTCTATCCCTAGCGCTTTTATCGTTGTTATCAGCAAACAAATTTCAACATTTCATGTGTATGTACCAAGCTAACTATAATATTTAGTTTATTAGTTGTTCTAAAACTAACCAACAACAGAAACAATCCATATATGAAGCAGCAAAAAGTTAATTTACTATTTTTTAGTCAGCCATAGCGTCGTTGTTTGACGAAAATTAAGGTTAGCATTTTTGAAAAAGCAATTTGCATTAACAATAGATTCACTCAATCCAAGAGCAATGTTAGGATGAGTTTTTCCAACCCATAAAAAAAGGATTAACAATGAAAAAACTCCAGGGACAATTAGTTAAAAATAATTTCGTCTGTTTACTTTTTCTTCTTTTATTGACTATTATTTTTGCTAGCAATACTTTTGCTCACGATGATGATCACGAGCGTCAACACAATAGCATCGAGCTGGATGATATAAAGGCAAAAGCCAAAACACCAATTCAGTTATACGTATTCAATTGCGGAACGATTGTCGCTAACGAATTATCCTTATTTAATCCTGCCCTAGAAGTGGGCATGCAAAAAACACTTTCGAATACTTGTTACTTGATCAAACACCCTAAGGGCACGCTTATGTGGGATGCAGGTTTACCCGACAGCCTAGCCACCATCCCCGGAGGCACAACGGTTTTTGATGGTGCTTTTACCATATCTGTCGAAAAAACGTTAAAATCCCAATTAGAAGAAATCGGCATTGACCCCTTAGAAATTGACTTTGTGGCCTTATCCCATTTGCATTTTGATCATATTGGCAATGCAAATTATTTCACCAACTCCACTTGGTTAATTCAGCAAAGTGAATATGCTGTCGCTTTCGGTGAAGCGGCAGTACAGGCTGGTTTTGATTCCACGGCATATAATGAACTTGCAGATAATCCAACCATAACGTTAAACGGCCATTATGATGTATTTGGAGACAAATCGGTTGTAGTCATTTCCGCACCCGGGCACACAGTCGGTCACCAAATGTTATATCTTGATTTGCCACAAACCGGCCCCGTGGTTTTATCCGGTGATTTATACCACTTCATGGAAAACCGTTTGAATTATGGCGTACCTGTGTTTAACAGCAGCATTCGAGAAAGTATCCACTCATTCGTATTGATCGACAATTTCCTTGATCAAAGCAAAGCGCAATTTTGGATACAACACGATAAACCAACGTTTGATTCATTAAGTTTGTCGCCCGCGTTTTACCAATAGGGACCCACATAACCAGCCAGGGTTATTTTCATACCCTGGTTGGTTTTTCTGATCACCTAATGTACTTTCTCAATAAAATTCGCTATCTTGTTTGGTATCATGCTGGATGCTATCGATATACAAATAGGGAAAATTTATAAAACCGAAGCAACTCGTGTATTGGCCAGTTTGATTCGTATTCTAGGTGATTTACATTTAGCCGAAGAAGCGCTGCAAGATGCATTTTCCATCGCCATGGAAAAATGGCCGCTCGAAGGTATTCCACAAAACCCTTATGCCTGGTTAATTTCCACAGGAAAATTCAAAGCCATTGACATGATTCGCCGACAAAAGCGTGGTGAAGAACTGCTGACTGAAAAATTTCTGCTCGATGACGAACCATCCCAGATGCAAGATAACTGGGAAAAACTTTTAATAGACGATGATCAATTGCGCCTAATCTTTTATTGCTGTCACCCGCTACTACCCCTGGATTCCCGTATTGCTTTGTCCTTACGCGAAGTTTGCGCTATGAACCACTCGGAAATTGCACGGGCTTATCTAGTACCTACTGAAACCATAAAAAAGCGAATAAGTCGCGCTAAAAACCTTATTAAAGAAAAAAATATCCCTTATGAGATTCCATCCAGGGATCAAATACAACAACGTTTGGATGCCGTACTGCAAGTCATTTATTTAGTGTTTAATGAAGGTTATGCCGCAACCACCGGGGAAAACCATATACGCCGAGAACTCACTGCAGAAGCGATTTTTCTTGGGAGAAAACTAGTGAACTTAATGCCCACAAGCGAAAGCCTAGGTTTGTTGGCCCTGCTATTACTGCACGAATCACGCAGCCAGGCACGCGTGGCAACGAATGGCGATTTAATTCCATTAGAAAACCAAGAACGCTCGATATGGAAGCAAGATTTAATTAATGAGGGCCTACACTTAATTCAGCAAGCCATCATGTCCGCTCAACTTGGGCCCTATACCCTACAAGCGGCCATCGCTTCAGTGCATGCCCAAGCCGATTCACTGGCCAACACGCGCTGGGATTTGATTATCACTTATTATGATATGTTACTAGCGATACAAAATTCACCAGTAATCGAACTCAATCGCGCCATCGCGGTGGGCATGCAGCAAGGACCACAAGTAGGCCTAGCGCTTATCGAAGTCTTGTTACAAAACAAAAAACTACAAGATTATCCCAGTGTTTACGCCGCGCAAGCGGATTTCTGCAAAAAACTGGGGTTGACCACTAAAGCGATTGATGCCTACCAGCGCGCTATCGAACTTGTACAACAAGGACCCGAAACCCGGTATTTACAACAGCAGTTAGCAGAAATTTTATAATTTTTTTGCAACTCATGTCCCTGGGAGCGGCTGCCATTCGACTATTAACAAATGAGATTGATAATCTTGTTTACAAGCGTTTGAAATCAATGCCTTACATGGGTATACGCGCTTTATACTTGTTTTATCTACTAAAGGAGATCATGCAATGCACTTTTTTATTTATTTCACGATGACTGAAGGCGAACCCATGAACCCGCCCTCGGCAGAAGGCATGGCAAAAATGGGCAAATTAATGCAAGACGCATTCGCCTCAGGACGTATTGTTGCTACGGGCAAATTGCCACGGGAAGTCACTAATATTCAATTGCAACAAGGTGAGTTTTCCATTTCCGATGGACCGTTCATCGAAGGCAAAGAATTAATCCCAGGGTTTACCGTCATCAATGCCGAATCAAAACAAGAAGCCTTGCAATGGGCGCAGCAAATGCGTGAATGCATGGGGGATGGCACCTTAAAAATGGCGCAACTTATGGGGACGAGTGCCGATGACATGAAAATGAAGCCCAATGCTTGAATGAAAACAAAATCTAGGGAAGCAAACTGGCTTATTTTGAAGCCTTACTTCCCTAGAACCAATAAATTGAGGAGATATTATGCGAGAACTCAAAACCGAAATTCATATCGCTGCCTCAGCGGACAAAGTGTGGCGCATACTCATGGATTTTGAACATTGGAAAGACTGGAATCCCATTGTTAATCAAGCCAGCGGTGCTGCAGCGGAAGGCTCGAAACTCAGCATCACCATGACGGGCAATGGTGGCAAGGATGGCCCGAAATATATGCCAGCTATCACCAATTTTGAACAACCCAAGTTTTTTCGTTGGCGCGCGAGCATGCTTGGCGGCCTATTAATGACAAACGACAAAGTGTTTGAGTTGCAAGAAACTAATGAGGGCACCCGCTTAATTCACAAAGAATTATATAGCGGTCTTATGCCCAAACTGTTTTGGAACAAACTCAATAACTTTGTACCGGGCATGTTGAATTCAATGAATTCAGCCTTAAAAACGCTGGCAGAAAAAAACTAAGTCGTTTAGACTGCTGGTTGCACAAGGCCCACCATAAAAAATGCCCGGCAAATTTATAAAAGGAAAAACTAAAATGGAACTGCAAGATGGCTTAAAAAACTTAGCCATTGAAATGCTTAACGCCCATCAAGCAATTGATTTTGATGCCTTAAGCCGATTAATGGATCCAACAGAAATCGCTAAGCCAGACACTTTTTTCACTCAAGATAAATTTTATGAGGTTTGCGACGGAATAAAAGAAAAATGCGGCGAGCTAAAATCAATCGAATATATTGATTGTTTAAACAAATCCGACTATTTGCAAACCTTATGGAAAGTCAAATACACAAAAACGAATCAGGAAATGCTATGGCAAATTAATGTGATTAAGGCTGCAGATGCGTATAAAATCGTTAGCATGTCGATTAATTGAATAGCATTACAATTCGAAACTAAATTTTCTTCTATCATGCTAATGGCGCTTTAGAGTCGCGTAAAATATGAGTGAAAATTCTTACACCTATTCACAGCTTTCATCTACCTCTGCAAGTCACTTGGTCGCTACTCAATACAATCTTGATAAAAATTTAACTTGTCGATTTTATGTGCTTGGTTTGCATGACAACTATCTGCTTGAAAGTGATCAGCAACAATATATTTTACGAATCTATAGAAATCACTGGCGTAAAAAAGAGGATATTTTGTTTGAGCTTGAAACACTTGCTTTTCTAAATAGCAAAACGGATCTCGTTAGCGAACTTGTGACAACCAATACGGGTGAATTAGCATTTCAAATTGACAGTCCAGAAGGCCCAAGATTCGCCGCACTTTTTTGTTATGCCGATGGCTGTTCACCAGATGACAAAATCAGTGCAAAAGAATCTGAATTACTTGGTGAAACCGTGGCACTGATTCACAAGCATTTAGATCAATTTACGCCACAAACGTCACGACAAGTTTTAGATATTCACTATCTTCTGCACACTTCGATACAGACAATAAAGCCATTTCTTGAGAACGATCAGTTTGCATACCTTAGCCAGCTCGCAGAACAAATAAATACTTCTATGCCAGCACTTGAAAAACAAATCAGCATATTTGGCTTATGTATTGGCGATGTCAATCCCACTAACTTTCATATTAACTCGAATGATAAAATAACAGTGTTTGATTTTGATCAATGCGGTTTTGCATATCGATCATTTGAAATTGGAAAGTTTTTTTCTTCGGTTCATCGTTATAGTAAAGCAGATGAAATTAAAAATGCCTTTCTTGCAGGCTATCAAACTGTGCGCCGATTGAGTCTCGCTGAACAAACCGCCATACCCTGGTTTGAAATTATTTCACTTATTTGGGTCATGTCCATCCATGTCGAAAATGCAGATCGTATTGGTTATAAAAACTTGGAAAAGCCATTTTGGCACAAACGTTTAAGCGATATAAAAAAACGAGTCACGAATTTGTCCTGAAACCATATTGAAGCCACTGGTGAATATCATCGTTATTGGCTTTTAACTTTATCAAAAGTATTTAGTACAAAAATGAAATCGATAACACTGGAAGAAAAACAGCACAAAACAGCTCTAAGTATGATTGGTTTTAGCACCTCCATGACTTAAATCAGCAATATCATATTATCACAAAGCACACAGCAAGGCAGTTGAACGTTTAAAACAGGAAAAAGCCAATACGGTTTTAAACGTGCCGGTAGACAGGTGACAGAATTTTGAATATTTCCAGAGTCATTTCCAGAGCGACTGATTAATTGTGAGCACTAGTCTTTTCGCTACCCCACCCATACACGTGATATGTCACAAAACACATCCGTTAAAATACATTCTCACACTTGGCTTTTTGCTATGATGGATGCGCAATCAATATGAATATCTACCAACATTCACCGTTACTTGATGAAATCCTTGATCAGCATAAGAATTCGATTGCCACTGATTTTGCCGCATATCACAATCATTGCTATCGTGTTCTGAATTTTTGCCTTGCCTTATGCGGTGATGTAGACGAATTGGAAAAAATTTCCATCGCTGTCGCTTTCCACGACCTGGCTATCTGGACCAATAAGAGTTTCGACTATCTTTCCCCTTCCAGGGCGCTTGCGCGAGCCTATCTTGAAAAAAACGCGCTACTCCATTGGCAAGACGAAATTGAAATGATGATTGAGCAACACCATAAAATCACTCCCTACAAACACCATTCGACTTGGTTGGTAGAGTCTTTTCGCCAGGCAGATTGGATTGATGTAAGCCTAGGACGAATCAGATTTGGCTTAGCGCCAAGCTATATCAATGAAATACGCTCACAATTTGCAAATGCAGGATTTCATAAACGACTGATGGCACTCACCTTACAACAAATGAAAAAAAATCCCTTTAAAGCATTGCCAATGATGAGACTCTAAAAAAAACATTTCTTACGTAACTAGTCGTCTTATATGTTACATGATACATACAGCCCCATTATTTTTTGGCGGATGCAGGTAAGTGTGCGCGGCATAACTCTTTTCACTAGGGCAAACTATCTAACCATTGCTCGATGACGACACATTCCTGGAGCAACCAAGCTTGATCATGATAGACATGGCACATCAAGGCAGCGCCCTGAGCCATACTTAAAAAATGTCGTGCTTTTTGTTCGCTTTGTTTAATTTTCAATAATAAAAACTGGCGCTCTAACCAAGGCAAATAGGCATCAAACAATTCCCGACTAATATTCAACAAATCAGTTTGCTGTTTAGCCAATTCCATGTTCAAACTGCCCATGGGACAACCATACCGCACTAACTCATTTTGCTCATTTAATAACATTTGCAAAAAGCGTTTTAAGCGCTGTTTGGGCTCAGAAAATTCCGCATCCCAAAGGATTAATTGTTGGCGAATAGCAGCAAGCCGCATTTCGACCACAGCCTGTAATAGACTTTCTTTGTTATTAAAATGGTAATGTAAATTGCCCTTAGTAATAGCCACCACGGCAGCAACATCGGCAAACGACATAGCATTAAAACCTTTCTTATAAATCAATTGGTTAGCCGCTTCCACTATACGTTCGCGGATTTTTTCACCTTTAGCTTTCACACATACCTCATTTGCTTGGCAGTTGACTTTTTAGTACGGTCGTCCTAATATCTGAATTTAGTACGATCGTCCTAATCCAGCAAGTCAAATTTAAACAATAAATATTGACCACCTCTAGTACGGCCGTCCTAAGCGTTTCTTTAGGACGCACGTACTAACAAGCAGTAAACACCTAACATGGAGAAAAAACAATATGTTAGAACAAAAAACACGGGTATTAGTCACTGGAGCTACTGGTTTTCTCGGTTCGCATATTCTCACAGCTTTAAGTCAGCATTCACACCTAAGCCCGATTGCGGCTTGTCGTAATGGCACGCGACTCGCGGCAAATTTCACCGGCGAAGTACGGCTTGGGGATTTCTGCGATGCAGATTATCGTCAATCCGTGGTGCAAAATATTGATGTGATCTGTCACGCAGGAACCTGGGCATCATTATGGGCTCATGCTGCACAGGAACATGAATATTTTTACCAACCCTGCATCGACTTAATTGACCAAGCCAAAGCAGCCGGGGTGAAACGATTCATTATGGCCAGCAGTGTCGTCATGGCCAAACCCACCAACAATAACCTAGCAATCGACGATTTCGCCCGCTCCCACATTAGCAGATTTTGGCCTCATCTAGATAAGCTCATAGCAATCGATCACTATATGCAGCAACAAGCTCAACAGGGTATGAGCATGATTAGTATGCGCTTGGGTCATTTTATTGGGGTGGGAAATCGTTTGGGTATAGTGCCGGTTTTATTGCCGCGTTTAAACACTCATTTAGTACCTTGGCTGGCAAACGGAAAAAGTCATTTGCCCCTCATTGGTGGCGAAGATATGGCGCGTGCATTTTTAGCTGCAACAATGGTGTCGCAACAGCAGTTAGAACCTTATGAGTCGTTTAATATTTGTGGAAAAGAATTTCCAAGCAGCCGTGACGTTTTTAATTTTATTTGTGAACAAAGCGGCGCGCCCAAACCACATTTTAGTGTTCCTTTTGCTATGGGGCATTGGTTTGCGTGGCTAATGGAAACACTGCATCCCTTATTGCCTGGCAAGTCACCGTTTCTCACCCGTTCGATCGTGCATTTGGCCAAGGACTGGCTATGTTCCACTGAATATGCAAAACAAAAACTTGGATTTGAAGCGCAACAAGATTGGCGACAGGTGGTCAATGAAGCCGTAAAGCATATTCAACAACAAGGCACGCCATGGCCGGCAATGGTGCAAAATTATTAGTACAAAACCCAAATGCCAATTGCAGTCTCTTTTTTTATCCAGGCAGATTGACAACCATGCGCCCCTTGTAGATAAGGGCGCATATGAATTCGTTTGCTGGTTTTGAAAATAAGTCGCTCGATTTAACAAATCAATAACGACCGATAAATATAGCGCTACAACACACTTTTTAGCAACATACCGGCGGCTGCCAAAAAACTGATATGTTGAATTAACATGGCAATGGCGCGTGGCAAAGGTGCTTTAACATATAACATACCTAAGGCATGTAGAATTCGCGCAGCTAAAAATAAAACGCCGAATACCAAGGCATAATTTTCATGGGCATAATTCAGCTCTAGTAACGCCAGTATGATTAATCCCAGGGGCACATATTCACAAAAATTGCTTAGAGTTTCAATTTTCTTACGCAAATCAAAATCATTAGCATCACCAATGGCGACATTACCGAGTTGGATTCGTCGCATGGTAATTTGCGATACCAAAGGAACAATCATTATTGCAAACAGTGCAGTAACTACCACGGTAATTTTTAGTTCTAACATAACATCTCCAAAATCATTCAATTGTTTTTAATTCACCAGGGTAAAAAACCCTGGTGATTCATTGTCAGTTGCTACGCTTACATATCCAGAGGCAAAATCTCAGCGACCTCAATTGTGCCATGGCTTAAGTGAGGACAGCTTTGTGCCATTTCTAAGGCCGCCGCCATATCTTCCGCTTGCACCAGCGTATAACCGCTTAAAGGGTTCACCCCGCCATCATCACTAATGGAATGACTGGATACGGTTTTTGAGGGACCCACCGGATTACCAGGATCAATTAACGCCTGTTGATGCTGAGCCATCCAGTTTTTCCATTCATTCAACATTACTTCTCCTGCTTGAGGTGTTTCAGGTTTTTGTCCGCCATGATAAGCAAATACAAATTTGTGCATATTTAACTCCTTTTGATTTTAAAGAAACACATAATTTTTTATTAAATACAAACACTTAAGGTCGACAAAATTAATAGTCAATCAATGCCGCCGATAAACGACGACAATAAGGTTTAATCCAACGCCATCACACAAGGCCAATATTTGGCCTCATGTAATTTAGACAATTCGCTGAGTTTTTTTGAACGGGATTTGAGGAGGTTTTTTTAACTAATTTGAGATTTTGCCATTTCGACCCATTTAGGGATATTTTCCAGAAAGTGCTTGTGAATATTATTACTGGCTTTGTTTATGGGATCAATTCCTCGCACCATGTCGAGACGAATTTTAAACAAACGCTCGGCATCTTCGCTTTGCGCGGCTTTTACTATTTTCATTTCACTGGCGATGGCCTGTGCATCTTGTTCGGGGTTAAGTCGACCTTTAAGCGCGGTGCATTGATCACACATGCCCGATTTATTAATCAAGGCACAGCGATTATTAAAAATCCTCATCATATGACGCCGTGCATCAACAATTGCATGTTTGACTTTACCCTCGCTCAAGCCAGTAATACTTTCAATTTCATGCTGTTTGAATCCGTACACTTCCTTTAATAACAAACACACTTGTTGACTCAGATCCAAGGTTTTAGTGATGCAGGTAAAACAATAATCTAAATGTTCTTCCATGCGAAAATTCGTGTCAGGCGAGGTAAAAAAAACAGTCGCTGCTTGTGCCACCAGCTCAGGATTTTGTTCATGCATTTCCCGTGCGATATCCGTATAATCAACATCCCAACGCGCTTGTGATTTAAGATGATTTCGTGCCAAATTCAAGGCGATACTGAAGACCCATGTCTTGAATGATGATTCACCACGAAAAGATTGAATATTTCGCACCGTGCGAATATAGGTTTCTTGCACAATATCTTCACAGTCCGCTTGGTTGCTCACCATGCGAAATAAGAACGACTTCAATTCATCTTGAAACTGTAAAAACTCTTTAAGATAATTATCAATATCCATAGGGCAAACCTTTCACTACTTTCTTCTATGGTGACAGAGTTAATTTATCTTATCAAGTGCATCGAGCATGGACATGATGATGGTGTATTTGTGACTCACCATTTCCGAGGAATGTTGGATTCTCACAAGAATATTTATTGTCGCATCCAGTTTTTATACATAGAAATATATGGATAAACAGAAAGACAATTCCAACTTTCGCTTTTCTATTGAAAATACTTTATTGTAAACCCTCTTATCAAACAGACTTTTCGCAGGCAGAGCAAGTATAAGAATAGTAACGATAGGTACTCAAATAGCATTTTGGTTGTCAGCAATATAAAAAAATAAAAAATAGATTCACCTGTGTTATTTTTCAAGAATTTTTAGGCATTTCTTTGGCGACGTTCTTACGATTCGCCGTTGAACTTAAATTTCAAGGGAAACACGATGCATTAAAACAAATTTAATTCTCGGTAGTTTATCTCGAATTTGTACTCACATTTGGTTTCCGTATTTATTTCTGATGGAATCCTTCTGACACATTTACCACTTTAACAAATCTAGATGCTTCTACATCATCTCTCATGCTTGTAATACTTTCTAGCTTATTGATTTCATATATTCTATTTGGTTTGATTTGCCGTCGGCCGCAAGGAGCGATGCATTATTTGCTCAATGGATAGCGGCAATCATGATTCTCCGTCATTTAGTCGTCGCAATCAAAGGTGCTGGCGAAGCGGGCAGCGAATGGTTGATTGGAATTCCGTGGTACGATGTGGTGATACACAGCGGTTTTGTTGTATTGTATATTTTCGGTTTACTTTTTTATTACAAAAGTACAAGACACCAGTGAACAACGAGTATTCAAAAACCTTGTACAAACTTATAAATACTTTTTAAATGCTTGCTGCAGCCTGTGTTTACCATTGGTTTCAATGATTGCGCCGTGGGACATAATCACGCGGTCAAAATCATGCTCAAGGATTTGTTCTAAGGATTGTTTAAATGCTGGCTTGTCCTTGATTAACATACGAATAGTCAACGTCGGCCCAAACTTATTATAGGCACCATAGAGTTTTAGAAATAATTTAGCCCACCCTTTCACCTCAGATGAAAAATTAAAAACCAAATCCGTGAGAATCAGGCTTCGACTTGCATGATGTATAAAAGCATACTCTTGCAGCACCGGCATTCCTTGTATTGGCACACAAGTGATTTCTTTATTGAATAAATTGTTTAATTCCTTACTTGATAACTGATCGAGTGACTGATCGGCGCTGAGTTTCTTTGCACTAGAGGGTGCGAGCACTTGGGTCGAAGATTGTTGGTTTTTCCAATCCATAATAAATAAATTATGCATTAAACTCGGTGCAACTAAAAAATGAATAACACCCATCGCGGACAACTGCTCATAAGTCTCAGCTTTAAATTTATTGGGTGAATGCAGGCACCAACGACCATCATTAAGTTTGATACAAGTCATGCGGTTACCAAAATTGATACCGATTAGTTTAAAATCGACTTCATCCACCCATAAACCTGTATCTATTTGTCGTAACATTACAACCTCTCCTTGTTCACATGCCATTGTGCGATTTGAGTGACGGCCTGGCGCAATTTCTGATAGTCCTTTTTACCCAACATGGATTGATAGTGCCGCTCAATATCAGCAACCATGAGTGTCGCCTGCTCAATTAATTTTTGACCGCGTGGTGTAAAGCGCACAAATTTAGCCCGCCCGTCGGTGGCATCAGGCACAACTTCCACATAGGCCTTGTATTCTAATTCATTAACCATTTTACCAATGGCCTGTTTGCTAAGTTGCGCGTCCCGTGCAAGTTCGACTAAACGCATCCCTTCGGGATTAAGGTGACGAATTAAATTAAAATTACCTGTTGTCAAATCGTCAAACCCTTGGACCGCTAACTGTTGCGCCAAATCATTTTCAAATGCACGAAAAGCATCCAGCAATAAACGCGCAGTGGGAATAAAAGATGAAATGGTTTTGCTCTGCATGGGGTAATAGTAAACCTGGCAGACTATTTAGTCAACCTGGTTTACTATAATCAACTCAAGTTGATATTTTGCATGATTGACATGCAACGGTTTGTTACACTTGCTTATTTAGGTGTTGAAGCGAATGAAGCATAATTTCAAGGCAATTCTCCTGGATATGGATGGTGTGCTTTATCATGGCGAGCATGCATTGCCTGGTGCAATTCATTTTATGCAGTCGATTGCTCAAATTCCACACGCCTTTATCACTAATAATCCAATCTTACCTGCTAATGCTGTGGCTGATCGTTTACAGCGTCTGGGGTTTCAGCGCCCCGATGCTAACAAAATCATTACATCCGCTGAAGCAACCGCATTGTACTTGTCACAGCAACAAACAAACTTTCGTTATTTTGCCGTGGGTGCCAACGGTTTGCATTTAGCCTTGCAAGCTCACGGTATTGAAGATCATCATGCAGCGGATTATGTGGTCATCGGTGAAGGAGCCGCCATCAACTATGAATTAATATCAATTGGCGTGAATTTAATTCTTAAACATGGCGCACAATTAATTTGCACTAATCCCGACCCTAGTGTTGATGGTTTTAAAGATGGTAAACATTTTATTTTGCCCGGCGGCGGCGCATTAGTCGCACCA
>JAOUJM010000333.1 GCA_029883265.1 Gammaproteobacteria bacterium | reverse complement strand
AACGAAGTGATTAGTGTTTCAACAACACCTCTGGTAGCACCTCAGCACGGCAGCCTCAGCTTGTTCAGCGATGGTCGCTTTGAATACCAACATGATGGCAGCGAAACCACGACTGATGGTTTTGTATATCAAATCACCGATGGTGGCTCAACAACTTCTGCTCTAGTGACACTCACAATTAACGCTATCAATGATGCACCAATAGCGGTTGATGATAGCTATCAAATAATCGAAGGTGGAGTATTGAATATTGCCGCACCGGGACTATTACTCAATGATTCTGATGTCGATAACACAAGCTTAAGCATTGAAACAAACCCAGTGACTGCCCCGAGCTTTGGCACACTGGTTTTAAATAGTGATGGTTCGTTTGTTTATACACATAATGGCAGCGAGACTGCTGCAGATCAATTTAGTTATCGTGTGACCGATGGACAATCCAGTTCGAGCGCGACCGTATCTATTGACATCGCCACTTTTAATGCGGCGCCTTTCATTAAAGATCAAAACTTTTTTACTGATGAAGATAGCGTTCTGTCGAATCAGCAAATAATTGCTGTTGATGATGAAAATGATCAATTGCATTTTAGTCTCATAAGCGAAACTGAAAAAGGCGTCATCAGTTTAAGCGAAGCTGGCGTATTTAGTTATACACCGAATGCAAATGTTTTTGGCGTGGATTCGTTTGAAGTAGCCGTAAGCGATAATCAACATGATACGGCGCAACACGCCACCATCACAATTGAAATTAATCCTGTGAATGATGCGCCCAGCGCTGCCAATATGCGATTGTTTGCACAACAAGCGACTGAATTGTTAGCTCAATTAATAGGTGAAGACATTGACAATGAGCAATTGAATTATGTTGTAATTTCACAGCCACAAAAAGGCACACTCGAATTAAATGCCCGCAGTGGCGAGTTCAGCTACCTATCGAATGAAAATGAACATGGGCTTGATCAATTCACTTATCAAGTCAACGATGGTGAAGCCAACTCATCGACAGCAACAGTGAAAATAATCATAAATGCCAAAGGCAATCACCCACCAAGCAGACCAAACCTCATTAGCCCGGATGCAAATAGCAGCGGACTGCATACCCACTTAGCATTTAAATGGCACTCCAGTGTTGACGCTGATCAGGATTTATTAAGCTACTCGTTGGTTTTATGCCGCGACATAAATAATGATCATTGCGAAACCAAAGAACTGCCGAATAATCTGTCGGCTAATTTAAACTCAGTGTTTGGTGCAAGCGGTGGTCTGCTCATGTTCGGTTTATTGGGTAATATCGCTAAACGCCGACGCGTTTTCGCAGTGATGTTAATGTTAATCGTTCTTCTGCAAGCCTGCGGCACCGGAAGCAATAATGATACAGATGCTAACGACAGCCAACCAATAGAAATGAGTTATCAGGTTGAGAATTTATTACAAGAAACAAGCTACTCCTGGAAGATCATTGTCTCCGATACCAAAGGCGGTATAACTGAAAGTGAAGTAAGACAATTTACCACCGGTTCTATTTAAAAACTGAAACTGGGGTCAGATCACAGATATGGCTACTATAAGCAGAAACTGTGATCTGACCCCGCTAGTTTCATTCAGTAAAGTCAGTTCCGCTAAGGCAAATTGAATTTATCTCGAAACCATAGTCTTGCCATTTTAGGTTTAGTTGAATTGGCTATTTTGTTTTTCTACCTGTTGAAGTCATTCATTTCTCATCTACTTGGGCGGATACAAATTTTTGATTTTTAATCTTGTTTTCGCTGAAACCAGCCCAGACCGCAAATTGATGCAATACGATTCCTGTCGCAACATTCACATTAATTGATGCGGCATGTCCATATTGCTTAATATAAACCAAATAGTCACATTTATTTTTTTGCTCATAGGTCAGCCCTGTTCCTTCATTGCCCGGCAAAAATGCAGTATTCCCAAAAAACGGTTTGGATTCTATTGGTAAGGAATTGTTGCTCACCTCTACGCCAACGATTTTATAATTTTGCCCATGTAAATAAGTTATGGCTTCATCTAGTGTAAAAAAATGTTTTCGATTGAATCCACAATCGGTTCCAAAGTTTCCATAGGTCGAAAACTTCTTTCTCCCAACCAATAGGATCTCCGACACTCCTAAGGCATCAGCGGTACGAAGAATGTTACCAAAGTTTTGCTTTTTTGATATATTAAACAGAATTAATGAACACTTAGCCATCACAAGCCAGATTCACATATAACGCTGAAATGAGGCGCGCATTACCATACGCAGTGATGACTTTTGTGCGATAGCCTTATAGCGATTTAATGCACAAAAATAAGCCCACGGTTGCAGGTCACCGCTATTCAATTGTTAACTTTCATTTATTTGCCAACATAAACAAGCCGTAAGACACGCCCCGAATAACTTCGGCCATCAACTTAAAGTTTAAGGTCTCTATTATATCCGTTTTTTGATGATAATTTGCGTTTCGATAAAACGCCGTGTCAGTGACCATTATTGCATCATAGCCAAATTGCCAATAATTCAAATGATCAGAGAAATCTACACCCACTAACCATGAGGGCGCTGATAGCGTTTCTACAGGAATACTTGAAACAGCTAGATACTCAGCGAACTGTGATTTAAGGCCATTGCTACTAACATTACTCACAACTCCGATAAAATCACCTGTTGTAGGATACATGATTTTCATTAAGCCCAATGGGTACTCCTGAGAATTCTCTTTATTAGAATAATATCCAATCATTTCCAGAGAAATCATTCCTAGCACATCTATATTATTATCTTTTAGGCTTTTAGCATGAATGTAGCTTCCCATAAATTCACTTCTAAAAAACGGCGGCTCCTCCAATGTATAGGCAACAAAGTCAATTCGTCTTTTTAAATTAGACTCATGCTTTTTCAGAAATCCTGCAAGTGCCAATAATCCAGCCACGCCGCTTGCGTTATCATCAGCTCCGGGTTGGTCTCTGTATGTATCGTAATGAGCACCTACAACAATTCTTTCTGCGTCCTTTGGTCCGAGCGATACGATTATATTCTCAACTTCATCTATTTCTTCAATTACATATTTTTGTAATACGACTTTATGACCCTGTTTTTCGAACTCTCCAACAATATATCTGGATGCCTTCTCAAGCCCCTCGCTCTGATCGAAATTTCTAGCACCTATATTAACCGAAAGCTCGGTGACAACTTTCTTCAAATAGGATTGATCGATATAAACATCGCCAATTTTCAGACTAGAAAACGCTTGTTGTGAGGCAAATACTGAAAAGATAATTAATATTAATCTAGACATATAATGAAACCTAGCGTTTTAGCCAAGCGGCGGCGTAGCCGTCGCGCTTGGGCGACTTGTTATAAGCCGACATTTCTTAATCCAAGCATTAGTCCAAAAACATATCCTGGAACAATAAATAGATTACCCAGTATTAGACCTAAATTACTCAAATATATATTTTCCTTTTCCGAAAATTCCGGATCCTCTATTTCAGCATCCATCGTTCTTTTTGCAGCCATAAATTCATGAAAAACTCCAAGAATAAGCATCGGGAACACGAAGATACCCAGAGCAGCACCAAAACTTTCTTGAAAGAATCCAACAATAAAAATGGTCACAAATATTGCAGTGACAGTTTCCCCGCCAATATAGATGACTTTATTTGGTCTTTTTAAGTCATCCGCAATACCGGCGATTGTAAATAAAACAAAAATTACTAAGTATGTAATCGCCCACCAAGGCATTTTTAGTTCTCTTTAGGCTTATAACGTTTAAGCCAAGGGGCGCCGCTTTGCGGCGTCCCGCCGGCGCAGCCGGCTAACTTGGGCGCCTTGTTATGTGTTTTCATTTCTCTTTACCGGAATTAAGTCAAAAGCAAGCTCAATACCTAAATTCTTCAAATTGTTTTCGAGATTTTCTAAGTCACTTTTGGTATGTGAGTTTTTCTCGATAACTTTTAATCTCCATCTATCCCAGTTATTTTCTATGCCTTCAACTGCTTCACCTGAGGCAAGAGGAGAATCATCATAACCAAATTCAAAGCCACAACTACATATTTCAAAAGAGGCCGTCCCGTCTTCATTATATGGTGCTTCTTTAAATTCTGGGCTTCCACATACAGGACAACAATACATACCATCCTCAGTTTTTAGAATGGTAAATGCTTCTCCTTCTTGAGTTACGCAATGTATGGTTTTCATTTTCTACACATAACGCCTTAGGTGAGAGGCCGAGCGGAGCGAGGACCTAGCCATAGGCGGCTCCACCTGATTGTTATGTGTTGTTATCACTATCGATCGGCTCCTTTTTATACTTAGTCGGTGGCCCCCACATTTCTAGAGACTTAGGCCTAAGCTCGATGCCCTCACCTAAGCATGCGGTTAAATTTTCGTTTGATGTGTATGTGTATATACCAACTTTGTCTATAGTTGCTTCCTTAATTTCGGTATTCCACTCCATATACGGATAGATTTCACCATCTTTTGCTAGCTTTGGCCCCTTTCCTAGCAAATGTCCACGCAGTTGCTTTTGAACTTTTCCACGCATCAAAGGAACGTTAAAT
>JAOUJM010000332.1 GCA_029883265.1 Gammaproteobacteria bacterium | reverse complement strand
ATAAAATCACCGTCCACCCTTGTGATGACTAGGGTGGACTTTTCCAGTTTGCGCTAATGATAAAATAAAACTAAACTGTTTTGCTAAAGAATAATAGTTCTAATGGGGAGTAATCATGAAAATTAAGATCTATGCGGTTTTAGCCAGCATATTACTAAGCGCTTGTGGCAGCGGCGATAAAAACAAAAACAATAGTGCTAACACTCAATATTTTTCACAAGTGCAAGCCGTAGGTTATGTCTATCAGCAAGCCAATGGCAATCGTTTGCTTGAAGGTCAGAGTGATTTACAAAGTTTAAGCCCGGTAACAATTGATTTACCTGCTAATATTGTTTGGCTAAACAGTGTTGCCAGCGACAATGAAAGTATTTGGAGCGTCATGCTTGACAATGGAAACATTAAGGCATTTCAAGTTTCAAGCACTAACGCCAAAGAAATATCAATTTCACCGAATCATAGCGACACGATTGTGCAACCCACACTGGTGCTCACCCAACAACAGCAAGTGCTGATTGCCAATGTGTTTGCCGATGCATCCCCGTATAGCAGCCCGGTGATTGTCGACAAAGAGAACGGTGTTCGAGCCTATGTCGCCACCAACGGTGATCTGGTTTTAAAATCTACCAATCAGGAACAGCGTTTATCACTCAATGCCTTAAATTACAGTCGTGTGTTAATTGATGAACAAAAAAGACTTTTAGTATTGAGCCAGCCTACACTTTCATATAACCACCAAGTCTTGGGTCAGGCCCACCAGAATGCTGCACGAATTAGCTTAGTGCAGACTGAACCCAACTTAGAAGTGATTCGCCATATCAACATCAATACACCCGATGTCATCGAGGGCAATCCACTTATTTGGGTCGATGTAGATGAGGATGGTGACCGAGAAATTATCACAACGCTATCCAATATCAACCAAGGCGCAAGAATACAAGTTTACAACGAAGATGGTAGTGTTTATGCACAAAGCACCGCCATCAATTTATCCTATCGTTGGCGTCATCAAATCGCTGTGGGCCCCTTTAAAAACGCTTCAGAAATTAGTTTGGCCTCTGTTTATATTCCACACCTTGGCCCTGTCGCCGAGTTTTTTCGTCTCGATGATCAAAGCATGTCGATTGAAAACAGTGGCAGTATTACACACAGCTCACACTTATCTATATCATTGAATGTCGATAAAACTTTGGCGGGTGATTTTGATAATGACGGCAAATTGGAGCTTGTATTAGTTGAGCGCAATCAGCAACGACAACTTGGCATGTATGAATATAATGATGGCGGCATCAGTTTGGATTGGAGTTTGGATTTAGCGGGGACGGTAAGCTCCAACCTTAGCGCGGTCAGACTCAACAATAACCAGTTAGCATTAGGTGTCGGCGTAGGCAAACAACTTCAGGTGTGGCACCCCTAGCCTTCTTTGTTATTTTAATCTAAGCCTCGCCTATACTTTTTGTGTATAAGCCCTTATCATCTTGGTAACCACTGCTTACCGGGAGACGTATTATGTATTTACGCCGATTAGTCATTTGCATTTTTCTACCGCTCGGTTTTTTAGCCTTTAGCGTACAGGCATCAAACCTCAACCAAACCATGAGTGCTATCGCCGATGAAATGGTGCGTATATATCCACTGATCGTTGCCAAGCGTGAACTCAGCCAGCAGGAATACCAAGCATTGCAGCAATCAGTACACAGCCTGGTCAAACATTTTCATGCGGCACAAAATGACATTCAACAACGTTCGGAAACTTATGCAGTATCGTATAAATTGGTATTGCAGCATTTAGATAAAATTGAAAAAGCATTCAAACAGCAACGCCCCGAGTTTGTTCGTCGCCAATTATATTCCTTAGGGCCCATATGCGCTTCTTGTCACACTCAGGATACGGCCTTGCGCAGTGTTTTTCATGATGCCCCGCGCTCGCAATTCCATGATGATTTTGCTTATGCGGAATTCAATTATTTTACGCGAAACTATGCTCAAGCCATCAAATATTTTGACAAATTCCTACGCAATAGTGCCAACAAAACCGAATTGGAAATTATTTCACCCTTGCAACGCTTAATTACTATTTATACCCAGATTCACAATTCGCCTGACATAGCGGCGAAACAGCTTAGTGAATACAAAAACATTAAAAGTCATACCCGGGCAACTTCCAAACAACTAGATCATTGGATTAAGGGTTTGAAAGAACTTAATGCCTTAAAGGTACAACAGTTTGAAGCCATGGATTTCAAAACACTGGAATCCTATGTGCGCCGTTTTATTGGTGAAGATGATCACGCTAGCGCTGAGCTTTTTTCCACCCCTGAAGATGAGGTTAAACGCGTTTGGTTGCGTGGCCAATTATTTCATTACTTAAACAGTAATCCACCTAAACAACAAATTCCCACTATTTTATATTGGCTGTCCTTATGTGATCGCTCCGTGGGTTATAGTTTTAATATTTCATTTGCGGATCTGTATTTAAAAGAATGCATCGTCTCTCATAACAAGCATCCCTATGCGCGACATTGTCTCGCCGAGTACGAAAAATTTATTGAATATTCTTATTCGGGATCTGGCGGAATTTTTGTTCCACCCGACATTGAAGATGAGTTAGTTGAATTAAAAGCATTGCTTAAATAAAAAAAGCGGGTGAAAAACCCGCTTTTTGTTTTGGCCTATTAGTCGCGCCACTTTTTATCACCGTGGTGACCGTCTTTTCCTTTCCAGTATTTTTTGAATTTTTCACGCTGATCAGCCGTTAGAATATTAGCCATAGCAACACGGTGCTTAACTTTAAACATAATCATTTTAGCTTTAAGCTCACCCTGGGCGTTGGCTAAACGCTCTAGTTCGGCATCATCAATGACGCCTTTTTCCACCATTGCGCGAATCATTTGACGGTTTTCGCGTTTTTGCTCACGCAATGGTTTTACTTGCATATCATGAGTCTCAAACAAGTCTTTCAATTGCGCCACTTGTTGATCATTAAGATCCAAGTGTTTTTTCATTTTCTCCAAGCGATCGGCCACCGACATATGCTGTCCACCCCAGCCATGCCCCTCTCCATGATGCTTGCCTTTGGAATGCCAGCCCGAATGGTGCGGCTCATCCATGTTCTCATGGTGCCCATTGGGACTAGCCAACAACATCGGACTCATAAGCATCACCATTAAACCCGCTAATACATGAGAAATTTGTTTCATACCTGCTTTCACCTTTTCAGAATTAACACATCCGTGCGACAATTTCATTCTCCAGCCTAAACATCGGCTGAACACTCATAGAAGCTTAGTACAATTGCTTTACCATTAGTTCCCTGACTCACAAACTATCCAAAAAACCTGCTTTACTGTTACACTATCACCAAAGCCCGATGCAAACATTTTTCGAAGGGAGCCAACATGGAACTCGACATGCGTTTTAAGAAACCTGAAAGCGAATTTGAAATTGACCCTCGTTTACTTGACGACGGAATTTTTCTAGGTGATTTTGACCTAAGCAAGCTACTTTTAATGAATAACGCACTAGTTCCCTGGTTTGTTTTAGTGCCAAAAGTAGAAGTAACCGAATTTTATCAACTCAATGCCACGCAACAAGCCAGCGTCACTCGGGAAATCAATGCCCTATCCGAATTTCTCAAAGAGGAACTCGACGCTGACAAGGTCAATGTTGCCAGTATTGGTAATATTGTACCGCAACTGCATATACACGTCATTGGCCGTTACCACGATGATTTTGCCTGGCCAGGCGTGGTGTGGGGACATCGCGAAAAAGAAGTGTACCAACCGGCTGAATTTGAGGCCTTGTCCAAGCGCTTATTGGATTATTTGAACAATAAAATTAATACACAGTAGGCGCTAACATAACAGTAGCCCGGTTTAATACCAGGCTAGGTTTCCTTTGCGTTTTACAAAAGCCACACGATTTTTAAACAAGTACAAACTGAAACCACAATACAATATTGTATTCAAAGCTGCCGCCAGCATATCCTGCGTACTTACGCTTGATGCGGCAGTCAAACTTTCGCGCAGCCACGCTACACTGGGTGACAGTGGAATCAAATAACCCACATAAAACATTAAACCTGAAAAGTTCTCAAACGGTGTCAATATGGTAAATAACAAAACAAATTGACCCAAAGCGGCGAGTTGAGTCACTTGTTTTACTTGCAGCGCAATCGCACCCATAAAAAATGCAATGGCGAACACACTGCAAAATATTAAGACTAGTGGCGCCAGCAACTCAAGTGAAAAACTTAGCCAACGTCCGCTCAATAACATAATAGAAACAAGCACAGTCAAGGTCATTAGTATATTCAATAACAAATCCGCTAGGGTACGAATGGCAAAAATACGCAAGGGACTATAGGGCGACATAAACACTTGTTCCAATGCACCCACTTGTGCATCGTGTTGCATTTCTTGGCCAATACTATTTAAACCGTAAATCGTAAACGACCACACTACGTAGCCAATAATAATTTGATCCAGTCGTTCACCAAACTCAAATTCCGCACCAGCCATAAAACGAGTACCCATAAATAAACCATAAAACACCGCCACAATAATGATTACACTGACTATCGCTTCACTGGGATAAACGAGAAATTCTTTCC
>JAOUJM010000078.1 GCA_029883265.1 Gammaproteobacteria bacterium | reverse complement strand
GGTGTCACCCGTCACCACTGTATGCACTTGCCATTCTCCTGTAATATTTCTTTTAGTTGGCGCGGATTGATTTTGCGTAGTTGCTTTTGCAGATTCACTTGAATTAGCCTCATCGACGCTATCAGCCATAGTGTCGTCAATGTTCGCTTCTTGTTTTGTTTGTAGCCGCGCAACGCCATCAATACTATTTACCGCACTGGAAGATTCATCGATATCTGTCTTTTTAGATTCAACTCGGATTTCATCTTGATGTGTCACTACATTGGTTGACAGTTTCGGTTCATCCACTACCGGAGAATCCTCTGGTATTTGAACTTGACCAATATCTGCTCCAATGGCCGAAGAGAATTCTTTTATTTTATCAGTTTGAGTACCGCTTGTTTTGGTATCATTATCAGATGAAATGCTTTCATTGATTGATTCACCAGTAAAATGAAAATAGAAATATCCGGTAACTAATGCGACAATTAAGACCACAACGAGCAATAACCAACGCATTACATTACCGCGTTTTGTAACGGTATCCGGCGTAATTTCAGTATCATAGTCAGGTGAGACAACATAAGCTTGTGGCACTGACGCTTCATTGTTATCGACAATAGCTTGATCATTCGCTATATTTGATTGCCTTGTCTCATACTCTGATGTTAATTGTATCGATTCTTGTAATGAAGACTCATCAGATGAAACAGAGTCATTTACAACGTCGTTAGAGGTTTCTGCTGAGGTCTCAGCTATATCTGAGCTTGGAAACTCCGCAACACTTGCTTGATACGAATCGTCACTTAGTTTTTCGAATACTGATTGCGCGCTAAACTGACTTTGTTCGCGATGGGTGTCCAAATCAACTACATTATCACCTTTACCTGTCTGTGAAATTAGTGCCTCAGTGTTCTCAGCTTCACTCTGCACAACAATGTCATTAACTGTTGTTTCCATCTCCAAGAATGATGTCTCAACTGAAGTAGATTCACTGGCGTTAGTTTGCAATACATCTTTATAGTCAGTTGATTCGTCACTTGTTGCGTTCTCCTCCGATACGGATTCGGTTAACAGCTCTTCAGTTAATACTTCACTGTCTTCTTTACAGTTGGTTTTCATCCACTGTTTTAAAGGCTCTGATTCATTCATTGCATATAAGCGGTCAAAATCAGTGCTTAGTACTAATGCCTCTCCCCAGTGCAAAGTCTTATCAAAAATATTTCCCGAAACAAAGTTCGGTGGGTCGCTCCAATCGTATTCAAAATTAGATGTAACTTCTAAAACTTCATCAACGATATAACCCATTAGGCCATGACGAGTATATGCCAAAATAATTCTTGCATTTGCATGCTGCGTTTCAGAGAGTGGAGGCAAACCGAATTTGTCTCTCAACTTAATCACAGACACTGTTTGGTCTCGATGTCGAAACACACCCGCAAAACATGGCGCTTGCTTAGGCATGGGAGTAAAACTTGGCATCATCACAATCGAATCGACATCCCTAACAGATGCACAACAACTGACTGGACCTACTCGAAAAATGACTAAAGATTCGTTTTGTTCTAAAGCACGCATTTACTACACTACTTTCACGGGCTTAACCTAATTAATATAGCGTCCAAACAAAATTATTTTTATGGAAAAAACTGAAATTAGAATCATTTTTATGATAAATGTGTTACCGCAACACTCAAATAAGTTTGTTGATTTCTTTAAACGAATGCCATTACCTTCTTACAACTCATATTAAAGTGATTATAGAAAATACCGATACGGTGCTAATATTATTTCCATATTGAAACACCAATATTAATGAAGCTAATTCTGAAAAACAATTTTAGACGGGCTATGTTTTTTGGTTTCATAACCAGTTTATTTGTCAGCGTTATATATGCAAACGGTTTACTAAACCGAATTGAATGGTTAAGCTACGACTGGCGCATACAGCATTATCATCAAAATGAAAAGTTGAATTCTGACATTGCCGTAATTTATATCGATGACGCCTCGTTAAATGCCATGCGTGTCGTTGCTGGCCGATGGCCTTGGCCTCGATCTGTCCATGCAGACTTGCTAGAATTTTTGTCCATGGCAAATCCAAAAGCAGTTTTATTTGATATCACATTCCAAGAAAAACAAATTGTTGAAAACCAAGACCCGGACAAGTTAAACCCACATGATCTTGCACTTGTGCAAGCAAGTCAATCCTTCCCGTTTGCCTATCATGCGACTCGTTTCCTACTCGATAACTCAGATAGTGGACAAGATGCACGTCTCAATTTACCTTTACCGCAAGATTTTGTTCAACGCTTTTCATTGCAAGGTCGTTATGGAGATCCAAAAAATATTAGTGACTTAGTTAGAGGTGATTTACATGCTCCAAATAACAAGTTCTATTTACCTTTCCAGGAACTTGCGTTAGCAACAAACGGCATAGGTGTTGTTGAATTCGCATCTGATGATGATGGAGGCTATCGTCGTGCACGTTTAATTCATGAATACCAAAATCAATATTATCCGTCCCTTTCCACAACTGCCCTTTTTGACCAATTCGATCCAAGTTTAGTTACTATCGAAAAACATGCCCTAATTATTGATGAGCGGCGAATCCCTCTAGACAACGAAGGCAAAATGTTAGTTAAATTTTACGGTGACTTTACCCCTTATTCATATAGTGGCCTAATGAACTCTTTACAGCAGATTCGGCAAGGAGACCTAGATAATCTGCCTGTTAGTCCATTCGAGTTTGAAAACAAAATCGTGTTTATCGGTGGAAGTGCCGCAGGTTTAACAGACTTAAAATCAACACCTTTGGATAGTCGCTTACCTGGTGTTATGTTACATGCATCAATCGCCAGTAATATTCTCGATGATGACTACCTCATTCCCGCTTCCACATGGTTAAGTTATTTATTAATTTTAGTGTTCTCTTTTATTACTGCATATGCCATTCTACGCATTCCAAGACCATCACTAAAAAATGCATTTCCGATTGTATTAGGTGGTGGATTTCTGATTTGGTCGACGATTAGTTTTAAATATAATATGGTTTATGAAATTGCCGCACCACTTTCAGCCATTCTCATGGCTTGGGTTTTATCTTTTTCTTCATTGTTGCTCATTGAAGGCCGCGAGAAGAAACGATTCAAAAAAATGATGTCTCAATATCTTTCACCGGCAGTACTAACTACGGTTGTCAACAATCATGAAGAGTTTGCTAAAGCTGAAATTGGGGCAAAAGAAAATATCACAATACTATTTTCTGACATACGTGGCTTTACCAATCTTTCAGAAAAGCTACCGGCTGAACAAGTAGTGGAAATGTTAAATTACTACTTTTCTAAAATGACCGATGCTATTTTTCAGCACGAAGGCACTATAGATAAATTCATTGGTGACGCAATAATGGCCTTCTGGGGAGCGCCGATTCGTGTTGAAAATCATGCTGATCAAGCGAGCTTAGCCGCCATAGAAATGATAGACAAACTAAAAAAAGTGAATGCTTGGCTTGATGAAAAATCATACCCTAATATTGCAATCGGCGTTGGTATTCACACCGGTGAAGCCATCTTAGGTAATATAGGCTCTGAAAACAAACTTGACTACACTATTATCGGCGATAATGTCAATCTAGCCTCGCGCATGGAAGGATTAACCAAACCCTATGGTGCATCAATATTAATCACAGAGAACACATACCAATTACTCACTTTAGACATCCCATGCCTAACCGTAGATTTAGTCCGAGTCAAAGGTAAAGAACAACCCATAAAAGTTTACCAACCCTTGGTTAATCCTATTTCAGCAAGCAGCGATCAACAAGAAACCGCTAGACAAATTGCCGAAGTTTCTGCACAAGCTTTTCAATTCTACACATCGAAGAAGTGGGATGATGCAATTAATTTACTCGACAAAATAATTGATCACGAACCTGCGCGCATCATCAGACAGCGTTGTATCGATTACAAACAGTCGCCACCGCCCGAAAACTGGGATGGTGTTTTTACAATGACAAGTAAATAGACTCATTATAGCAGTATCCCTTATTTTAATCATTTTTTCCATTATCTTAACCATTGTATCCACACCATTTTTTAAGGCTAAAGCAAGCTTCGTTTGACGCCGATTAAACTACTATAAAACGCTTTTGCGTAACGGAGAACCAGCTATGAAGAAATTGATATTTTTGGTGTTAGGAATGATGTTATCTACAGTTCAAGTGCATGCTGAAGATGATGTACTTTATGTCTTAAGTGCACGAGCAAAAATGTTTGCAGAACCTTCTTTTAATGCATCTGCAGTAAGTAGCATTACCAAAGGTGAGAAAGTGATTTCCTTGGACAAAAACAATCGCTGGTTCAAAGTTAGCTATAAGGGCAAAGAAGGCTGGATGTCTCGTTTATCCGTCTCGCCTCACCCGCCAATGAAACGTGCAAGCCGCTTGGCCACAAGCGATGAAACACTATCAAATGAATCTCGTCGTCGTGCCTCAGCTGTTTCATCTACTGCGGCAATACGTGGTTTACGTGCTGATAATCGTTCACGCATGAGCGACTCTGATGCCGTTGACTTCGCCGCATTAGAGCAAGTAGAAAACCTGCAAATTGCTGAAGATGAAATTATTAGCTTTTTAGACAAAAGATAAACTGAATGGAATTGTAAAAACCAGCGAAGGGAATCGCTTCCATGTTAAAACAAAACACTTTTTTCTTTAAATTACTGGCTTGCTTTTTTCTGCTTTCTATTTCCGGATTGGTAATATCACAAGAAGACTTTCGATTACGCGAAAGCAATCGCAACGCTACTACTACTACAATGGAAGACATTCAAACTGAAATTAAATTCGGACAGGATGTCGCTGCGCGTGTTCTCGGAAGAATTCCGCTTTATAGAAACCAAAAACTAACACGCTATGTTGCGCTTGTAGGTAAAGCTGTTGCGATGTATTCCAGTCGGAATGAAATCGAATTTCATTTTGCAGTATTGGATAGTGATCATGCTAATGCTTATTCTGCTCCGGGTGGTTACGTTTTCATTACACGCGGTGCCTTAAGCCTAATGCAAGATGAAGCAGAATTAGCAGCCGTCTTGGCCCATGAAATTGCACATATCACCGAAAAGCATATTGTCAAAGAATTTAAAATAAAAGGCAAAGACAGCTCTCAACTTTCAGGCATGAGCCGAATGCTGGGCGGTGGTAGCGACACTGCACGGGTTGCTTTTTTTCAAGCTGTTGATCAAGCCGTAAAGATTTTATTTGAAACCGGTTTTAAGCAGCAAGATGAACTAGATGCTGATCGTGTGGCTACTTTGCTTTTAGCGAGTACTAATTATGACCCAATGGCACTCAAGCGTTATTTGAAACGAATCAAAGACAATCACAACCAAGAAAACCAAAAAAAGTCGACTCACCCCGCAACGACAGCCAGGCTAACATCATTGGATCAAGTTTTAAATGATGAAGGACTAACGAATGTGGATTTCCCACGAGCACAAAATCGGTTTAATCAGTATGGCAAATTATAACCCATCCGGTTTTGAATTAAAGTTATGGTATACGTGTGTTCTAGCATTTAATATTATTTTTAGTGCCGATACTGTATTTGCAGATGAATATCATCACAATAACATGTTAATCGGAGATCGAGCATCAGGCATGGCGGGCGCTTATGTCGCAATTGCAGATGATCCTGTGGGGCTCTATTATAATCCAGCAGGCGTGGTATATTCACCAAATAGCAACTTATCGGCAAGCATGAATGCTTTACATATCACCACCACTGTTTATAAAGACGTTATTGGCTCTGAAAACTGGGTACGCACTTCAGTCAATTTGCTCCCCAACTATTTTGGTGTAACTCAACCCTTAGGTCATGGTACCTTAGGTTTTTCTTACGCGGTTACAGATTCAATCCTAGAGGACCAAGATCAAGTATTTTTAAATATTCCAGGCCCCGGGGACACATTTACCATAAACTTCAATAACCAGGAAACCGTCTATAACATCGGTCCTTCATATTCTTTGAAACTCGCAAAGAACACCTCGGTTGGGGTAACGCTTTATGGTTATGTACGTATGTTAGAGCAAATAATGAATCAAATGTTAGATTTGAAATCCCAATTTCTGCCAGAATGGACCGCTCAAGAGTATCAACAAATTAATACCTATAAACATGAAGAAGAACTCGGCATAAAACCCATTATTGGTATCATGCATTCACCATTTCCTAAATTGTCGCTTGGTATTAAATATAGCCAGGTATTTGTCACTTATGGAAAACAAGAAAGCTATTCAAATTGTTATACCAGTTTAAATTTAACTGAACAAACTTTATGTCAACAAAACGCGCTTGTTAGTGTACATGGTGCAGGTCGCTATACATTAACTGAGCCCTGGAACATAGACTTAGGTGCGGCTTATTTTGCTGACACCAAATCGGTTTTTTCTGCTAGCATTTCCATTTGGGGTCCAAAATACGGTTTAACAGAGCCACTGGTAAACACCGCGTTTGGCGCAGAATACTATATCAGTTCCCGCTGGGCATTAAGATTTGGTCTTTTCACAAATTTTGCCAACACTCCTTTAATACAAAAAGGCGTGGCCAAGCAAAAAGAACATATTGATTTATACGGAGGCACGTTTAGCTTTTCACACTTTACGCGCAGCTCTTCCTTAACCATAGGATTTGCTGGCAGCGGTGGAATCGGCGAAGCCCAAGCCTATGGTGATACCAATATTCAAGATGTCTACGCAATCACTACCACGGGCTTTGTCTCAGCTTCTTATTCTTATTAGTCAAATTCTCGTTTGTTTTTCACCAACTGGCGTCTATCTTTTTTGTTTGGTCGTCGCTCACTACGAGGTGACCACTGCTCAGCCATCGTTGATTGCTGTTGCTGACGTTTTTCAATACTGATAGCCGTTTCCTCATATAATGTTTGCGCAACTTTCGCTGGCCCTCGCCGCCCACTTAAAGCCAAAACGACAACTTCTTTTTCAACTTCACCCACACGAACTGTTAAATGACAACCAATGCCAAGCTTACGACTAGCTTTAATGCGTTTGCCATCCAAATGAACTTTCCCACCATTGACCGCGTCACTAGCGAGTGAACGTGTTTTAAAAAAACGTGCCGCCCAGAGCCATTTGTCGACCCTGACCGGCTCGCAATGTGCATCTTCTTGCATATGGTACCTATGAATAGAAAATAACAGTATTAAGCTTAACTCATTATTTGTTAGTATTCAGCCCATGGCTACAGAAATTGAACGAAAATTTACCCTTTGCTCCAGTGAATGGCGTGCACATATTAGAAAAAGCAAACATTTCCGCCAAGGCTATTTAGTGGGAAGCGAACAAGCCTCGGTGCGCATTCGTATTGAAGACCATCAAGCCAATATCAATATAAAGAGTGCAACTCTCGGTGTAGTACGCCACGAATATGAATATACCATTCCACTAGAAGATGCGGTCGCCATGCTCAATCAACTTTGCAAGCAACCACAAATTGAAAAAATTCGTCACTATGTGGACTTCGCAGGAAAAACCTGGGAAATCGATGAATTTTCTGGAGACAACCAAGGTTTGATTGTTGCTGAAATAGAACTCGATAGTGAAGATGAAGTTTTTGAATTACCCCCCTGGGTGGATCAAGAGGTTTCCCTCGACACCCGTTATTACAACGTTTGTTTGATTGAAAATCCGTATAAAAACTGGCAGGACAATGACAAATAAACTCAAGCTCATTGCAACACTCATACTGCTATTTTTTACTGTTGCGTGTATTAAACAAGAAGACTCGAGCATACGTATTGGTCTCGCGAACATGCCAGCCAATCTTGATCCACGCTTTGCCACTGATGCAGCATCCTGGCGTGTAAGCCGACTGCTTTACCAGCGCCTGATCGATTTTGACGGTGCACGCCAAGCAATTCCTTCACTGGCTCATTGGAAGCTAATCACTCCAACATTGTATCGCTTTAGCTTGAAACAAAACCGCGAAGTATTTCACGATGGCAGCCGCCTGACCAGCCATGATGTAAAAGCGACATATGAAAGCGTACTGAATAAACAAAACAACTCACCTCATCAAGCATCAGTAGCAATGATTAAAAATATTCATGCCATTGACGCTGACACTGTTGACTTCGAATTATCCAAACCTGACCCATTATTTCCAGCTTATTTAGTCATTGGCATCTTACCCGAAAAACTCATTCAGCAAGGACATGATTTCCGTCGACACCCCATCGGAAATGGCCCATTACATTTTTCTACCTGGCCGACCGAAGCCGAACTTGAACTGGTTCGAAATAAAGATCAAATAAAAATCCGATTTCTTCATGTCAAAGATCCTACGGTACGCGCACTAAAATTAGTACGTGGAGAAATTGATATCACCCAAAATGATTTACAGCCCGAACTGATTCAGTATTTACAAAAGCAGGATGACTTAAATATTCAACAATTCCCAGGTTCCAATTTCTCATATATTGGATTTAATCTTGAAGATAAAAGTTTATCCAATTTAAATTTACGCAAAGCCATCGCTTATGGCATTAATCGTGATGAAATAATTCAATATATTTTTGCCAATAGCGCTAAACCTGCAGAAGCATTATTACCGCCCGATCACTGGGCGGGAAACCCGCTGTTAAAGGGCTATCACTATGAACCTGAAAAAGCCCGAGCTATTATGGCGGAGATGGGTTATTCAATTGAGAAACCGCTAACGCTGGTTTATAAAACCTCAAGCGCACCTTTTCGCATTCGTTTAGCAACCGTTTACCAAGCACAATTAGCTAAAATTGGCATCAACTTGGATATTCGGAGCTATGATTGGGGGACGTTTTATGGCGATATTAAAAATGGACGTTTTCAAATGTATAGCTTGGCATGGATCGGTATTAAAAGTCCGACGATTTTTCACTACGCCCTACATTCGGATATGGTCCCACCTAATGGCGCCAATCGAGGACGTTATCGTAACCTTACTGTTGACCATACTATTGACCAGGCAATGATGGAAATTGACTTAGTAAAACAAGCCGCGCTTTATCGCCAAGTGCAACAAATTCTGTTAGATGATTTACCCTATATCCCGCTCTGGTATGAAAATCACACAGTTGTTACGAGAAAATTCATCAAAAACTATAAAGTAAATTCGGATGGTAACTACGATGGCTTGGTTAGCGCTGAGAAAGTATCTTAGCGCATGTCTTTCAGAATAGAGGTTTCAATCTCAAAGCAAACACTCACCGTGTACGATCAAGAAACGATTATTAAGCAATATTCAGTATCCACTGCCAAAAATGGTCCGGGCGAACTTATGGGCAGTGAATGCACTCCACGAGGTCAACATTACGTACGTGCAAAAATTGGTGAGGGCTGCGCCAACAACTCGGTTTTTGTAGGCCGACGAGCGACAGGTGAAATATTTACATCGGCACTAAAAACAAAACATCCAAATCGCGACTGGATCCTTACGCGTATTTTATGGCTTTGTGGCAAAGAACCCGGGAAAAACCGTTTTGGCAAGTTCGATACACAACGGCGATACATTTATATACACGGCTGCCCCGATGAGGATGTCATGGGAATCCCCAGCTCTCATGGTTGCATCAAAATGAGAAATCAAGATGTTATCGAATTATTTGACCTAATTCCAAATCAAACCATTGTCAATATTATCGAGTAACAACAAACAAAATAAGGAATTACTAACATAGTTTGCTGATTTTTGAACCCCGTCATGGTTTTTTTTAGGATTCTTCCGTTAAACAAGACATCGTTAACCTGGAGAGAGAAATCATGGCAGCGGTAGTAGAAAATCTTCGTCAACGCATTAAGAATAAAGAAGCTAGCTTTACAGCAGAGGGTCAAGCACCTCAAACGAATGCCGATCAAGTCAATAATATAGACACGCTCGAAACCATGATTCAGCTTTCAGCGCTCATGAACTCATCACTTGAAGTCAGTGACGTCCGCACACGCGCAATTGAATCAGCAACTGCTTTAGTTAACTGTGAAACCTGCAGCCTATTATTTGTTAATGATGAGACTGGCGGTTTATATTTTGATGTCGCCTTAGGTGTTAGCGGTGAAAAACTAAAAACAATAGAACTTAAAAAAGGTGAAGGCATTGCCGGCTGGGTGGCCGAACATAAACAACCGTTAATTATTCAAGATGCTCAGAATGATCCTCGCTTATTTCGCAAAGCCGATAAAACCAGCGGCTTTACTACAAACAATATGTGCTGCGTACCGATCACTAATAAACGTGGCACCCTAGGCGTATTGCAAGCTTTAAATAAACGCGGCACCCATTTTTCAAAAACCGATGCACGTTTACTCATAGCACTAGCGAATCAAATTGCCGTAGCTTTGGAAAATGTTCGCCTCTATGATCAATTAAAAAATTCCTTGTCCTCCGTGGTATCTGTTTTAGCTGACGTTATCGAAAAACGCGATCCTTTTGCTACCGGTCATGCCAAACGTGTTGCCAATTATTCTATTCAAATCGGCAAAGCCATGGGTATGACCAAAGCACAATTGGTCAATTTGAAAATCGGTGCAATGTTACACGACGTAGGTATGATCGGTGTACCGGACAATATCGCGCAAAAGAAAACGCGATTAACTGAAGAAGAACACAATGAGCTTATGCGCCATGTTGATATAGGCCTTGATATTCTTGAAAGTGTTAAGCATTTAAATCATATTCGTCCGGTGATTAAATATCATCACGAGCGCTGGGATGGCACTGGCCCCTATCGTTTAAAAGAGAAACAAATTCCTCTTGAAGCACGAATTGTTGCACTGGCTGACCATTTCGATGCCTTAACCAGTGAACGTCCATACACCTTAACTAAAGGCTATGACGCAGCAATTGAATGTCTTAAATCTGGTGCCGGTAAAGAATTTGATCCAGATGTGGTTGAAGCCTTTTTTAACTGCAAAGCTGATATGTCGGCACGCCGCCATCCGCTTGTATCCCGCCGCTAATCGGAAATTTATTGAATTCATTCTAACTTTGTGCCAGCATTCGCTGGCATGAAGAAACGAATCAAACGCCGCCAATCACACCTTAGTCCTTCGCTTAATCGTTCAGCACTACACCCTGTTCTCAAACAAATCTATGCTAACCGTGAGATCACAGACGAATCACAGTTACAACTAGGGCTCGCCAATTTAGAACCGTTTCATTTATTAAAAGACATTGAAAAAACCGTAGCGCTAATATACAAATATCTAGTCAATCAGCAAACAATCACCATTGTTGGCGATTTTGATGCAGACGGCGCCACCAGCACTGCTGTTGCCATCAAGAGCTTAAAGGCTTTAGGCGCAACCAATATTAATTTCTTAGTTCCAGACCGATTTAAATTCGGCTATGGTCTCACACCAGAGTTAGTACCTGAGCTCAGTAAGTTAGGTAGCAAGCTTGTGATTACGGTCGACAATGGTATCAATAGCGTTGCTGGTGTAAATCTAGCAAATGCTGAAGGTATGGAGGTCATAATCACCGACCATCACCTTGCTAGTGATCAACTTCCACAAGCCCAGGCCATTGTTAACCCAAACCAACCAGAAGATAAATTTCCAAGCAAGGCATTATCAGGCGTAGGTGTTATTTTTTATGTAATGATTGCATTACGGTCTTTTTTACGAGAAAAGCTCTGGTTTAAAGAAAAAAATATTGTGCAACCTAATCTTGCTGAGGTTTTGGACTTAGTGGCATTAGGCACAGTCGCAGATATGGTGCCACTGGATTATAATAATCGCATACTGGTTGATCAGGGTCTCAAACGAATCCGCGCAAACCTTGCATGCCCAGGTATTCAATCTCTAATAAAAATCGCAGGCCGCGATCCTTTAAAACTTGTCGCAAACGATTTAGGGTTCTCTGTAGGGCCACGGTTGAATGCTGCAGGACGTATTGATGATATGAGTATTGGAATTCGGTGTCTGTTAGCCGATAATCAAAATCTAGCAAACTCATTCGCTAAAAAACTTGATAATCTTAATCAAACACGGCGTCAACTTGAGCGCTCAATGTTGCAGGAAGCGCTGGATGTACTTCAAGATCTGCGAATCCTCGATAGCAACGAGTTACATCCTTCACTCTGTTTATATCAAGCTAACTGGCACCAAGGCATTGTAGGTTTAATTGCATCAAGGTTAAAGGAACGCTACCACTGCCCTGTTATCTGTTTTGCTAAAACTGATGATGGCTCGGAGTTTGTTAAAGGTTCGGGACGATCCATCGAATCGATTCATATACGTGACCTTTTGGCAGATATAGACGCACAATACCCAAGTCTTATTCACCGTTTTGGGGGCCATGCACAAGCAGCAGGATTAACCATGAAATTGGAAAACCTGGATCAATTTCAGCAGGTCTTTCAACAAGCAATGTTGAGCAAACAAACCAAACAAAATTCGTTATCCGTTTTAAGTGATGGCGAACTGGGTCAACAGGATTTTAATCTTCAATTTGCACAGGCCATTCGATTTAGTGGACCGTGGGGACAGGCTTTTCCAGAACCGGTATTTGATGGCGAGTTTGAGCTAGTTGATTACCGAATTGTGGGTGAAAAACACTATAAATTTCAGCTAAAGCACCCTCACACTCAACAGGTCTTTGATGCCATTGCGTTCAATAGTGTTGAGAATCCACAGTATCAACAACTATCGCCACAAACCAAACGAGCTCAAATTGCCTATAATTTGGACATTAATGAATTCGCTGGCCGTACCAAACTCCAATTAATTTTGCAACATTTTGACACATAAAGTGAAGCAACTGCTTATTTTTTAAACGATTCGCCTTACATATATTATTGTTTTCATTTATAATTAAGCTTGTTTTTTTGGTGCATGAAGTAACAAATAGCATAACTGTTTGTAAATAAAACAAAATCCAAACCAGGGGAGTTTAATTGTGGCAAATCGAAAAGTTGATCTAGCTCTACTTAGCGTGGCGTTAACTGCGGTTCCATTCACCACAATATCCGCCAATGTCCTTGAAGATGCTCGCCAGGCCATGCATGACGGCGCGTTTGAACACGCACAAAACCTACTGCGGCCGCTAGCAGACACGGGCGACTCAGAAGCTCAATTTACTTTGGGTCAGGTGTTCGAAAATTCAGAGCAAAATGCATCTAATGCAGCTGAGGCTATGTATTACTATCAACTCGCTGCTGAACAAAGCCATGCAGAAGCGGCAAACAGACTCGCTTCTCTCAGTGGAACCCAGCAAGAGATAGCGACTAACGATACCGTGGTACTTGATTGGTATATTGAAGCTGCCGAGGAAGGCGATCCCGAATCTCAGTTCAACCTTGGCGTAGTTTACGAAACCGGCATGGGCGTTAAAATGGATCAGAAAGAAGCGATCAAATGGTATCGCCGAGCTGCCAATAACGGTCATAAAGAATCCCAGTTACGTTATGGTTTATTAATGCTTTCCGGTGACTCGAATATTCGCAACCTCAACAAAGGCGAAGAATGGTTACGTATTGCAGCGGATAATGGCAATAAAGTCGCTACTCTATTTCGTAAAACCGTTCTTGATAGCGAACTTGAATCGCGCAAAATTACCATAGCCAAGCATATTCGTGAAAAGGATGTGCTTGCCGAAGAGGCCCTAATACGCTCACTAAACCGAAAAGTGATGCGCGAACAAAAACGTTTGTTAGCACAAGCTGAAATGAAAACTGCACCCAAACCAGCGGTTTCGGACACCACAGAAAAACGTTTGGTTGTTGCTGCTTCTGAAGTAGCTATAGTGCCTGTAGTCAAAACCAAGCCAGTTGAAACAATCGAGGAACCAATTTTCGTTGGCGACCCAGTTGTTATACGCACTCAGCAACGTCCTACTCTTCAAGCAAAGCTTCCACAAACAGTTGATCTTACTTCAGACAGAAGTAATGTAACGACTACTACAGCACTTGCACCCAGTCAACGCCCCATCGAGAAATCTGAACCGAACAACGTTACCCTGCTTGGCGTAGGCGCGGGCTTGGCGGGTTTAGGTTTATTAGGATTTTTATATTCACGTCGCCGTAGTTTCCAACCATGGAAACCAGATGCTAGCGAAGTGGTTAATGCTAATTTAGTCCTTAAAGTACCACAGGTTTCTGGTATCGATGATGACGATTATCGTTTCATTCGTGATCTTTGGGAACATCCGAATCGTTCCGCCCAATCAGTTCAAGACTCATATACACAAGAAAAACATAAAGAAGTGGCGCAAATTTTCAATCAGGAGACACAAGATCCATTGGCAATGGCACAGACCGCCGCTCAAGAACATTCGATTCCAAAGGCTGCCCCCCAACAAGCCCAAAGCACAGCTCGACCGGAGCAACAACCGAATGCATTAGAGAAAAATGCTAATTACCAACGCTCACCGCGAAGTCGTGCAGGTATCAAACAATCCTTATGGAATGCTGCGGCACGTAACCGTCAACAACTTAGTAGCGGTGGCTGGTTGGAACGTCTTGACAGCGATATTTTATTAAATGACGAAAAGCAAACGATTGCTTTGAAAAATGTTAATTTTAATAATCGGATTCATGTAAAGCTTAACCATAAGCAAGTGACAATCAATGAAACTACATCGATTGACGACATTACCGCAAAACCCGAGCCTAGCATTAAGCCAGCTGCGTCAATCCCGGTAACCGCAGACAATCAGTGGCAAAATCAAAGCAGTCAAAGGGAACAGGTGCTTTACGAAGCCCAATACAAAACAGCTTTAATGTTTTTACAAGGCAGCGAAGTTGGTAACAATAAGAAATTGGCCATTAAATGGTTATTCAAAGCCGCAAACGGCGGACATACTATTGCGAGACGTAAACTCAATGAACTTTATCGCTCAGATAAAGGTTTAGTAGAATCCGTCCTCAATGAAATTCAAGGTCGCAGCAAACCCGCGACTCAAGTAAATGCAGGACAAAAAGCCGAAACACTGAAAACGTCACAGCACGCGGGCTAAATCCCTGGCATTCTCTCTCCGGGTTGGGGAGAGAATGCGAGAAATACGAACATGTTTAATCTTAATTTTCTGTGCTCGTCGCGCTTTGTTTGTCCAAACAATAATATTCCAAAGTCTGACAATACAATATCGTCTTACATTCCATAAACCGTATAACCCGCTGGACGTTGAAACCATTTGGGATCAATTACCTGACGATGATAAGTTTGCAGGAATCGCTGATACCCATTAACACCCCACTCACGATAAGGAAATCCATATGCAGTGCTCATGTCAGGATCTGTAATTTGTATCGCGCTTGTGCACAAGTCTGAATCATCTGCAAGTGGCATGACTGATTGATTTTGCTGAGCCAATACACGTCTATAATCTCGCATTGCAATGACCACATCACTAAGAAAATTTTCGATAGCGACAAGGTTATAACAGGGTTGCCCATTCAGTTTGAGTTCGATATGTTTTGCAGCCAGTTGTTGTGATTGTGCACTGCGTATTAACGCATGGGATTTTTCGATGCTCACAGCCCATTTAATTTTTGAGTGATTATTGGGTTTTGGTTTGCCCGATAGTTGAAATATAGTTTGATCGTCCGCAACAATATTCGAAATGATTTGTTGTTTACGATCAAACAAAATATAGTCCTCGCTACCCTCGCCCTCATCAATACGCATAAAATTGTCACTGACAATCACTCTGGAGTTTCCTTCATAACCATCAGCTAAACGCAGATGAAATAAAAGTACTGCCACTGGTTCAAGTGCTGAATCATCGACTGGGATTGTTTTTAGAGGTGAATGACTACACCCACTGAGCAATAAAAATAATACAATAAAACGTAACATCACTGTTTTACTCCATTACAGTTTCCAAATAAGCGATCTCGAAATCATCAAAACCCGCTTGTTGCCGTGCTTGTTTGTTGATTGGTTTGCGCAGTCGGCCTTGGGCATAGGTATGAATGAGTTGTTTAAAAGTTGTATGAGGCTCCAGTTGTTGTTGCTTGCATAAATATCGAAACCAATGGCTTCCAACGTTTACATGCCCGACTTCATCATGATAAATTATTTCCAATAAATCTGCTGCTTGTTGAAAATTTTCCCGCCGCAATTGTTGAATCATATTAGGTGTGACATCTAAACCACGCGCTTCCATCACACGTGGCACCAGCGCCATACGGATTAACGGATCATGGGCCGTATCCACTGCCATGCGCCACAAACCATCATGAGCCACAAAATCGCCATAGGCATAACCTAAACTTTGCAGATATTCGTTTAAAATTGAAAAGTGATAGGCTTCTTCTTTTGCTACATTGATCCAGTCACTGTAATACTGCCTAGGCATGGCTTGAAAACGATACACAGCATCCCAGGCAAGATTAATCGCATTAAATTCAATATGCACTAACGCATGAATAAATGCTGCATGTCTCTCGACATTGGCCTGTGAGCGTTTCGGTAAGTCTTTTAAAGCCACCAATAGTGGCTTCACAGGTCGCCCAGGGTCTTCGACCGAATGTATCGGGTAAGGATTCTGATTATCCAACGCTTTGAGCAACCATTGTTGCTCCACGGAATAGCTCATATCCACTTTAAGCGACGGCGAGTCTTGCATTAGGCAATGGTAGGCAAATTCGAATAAGGATGGGTATTGCATGAACGTATAGTCGAGTTGTTTAAAGTGTGACTATAGCAAATCATGACCTTTGGATCACGGCTTTGGCAATAAAAACAAATTACATAAGGATTATGCGCTTGCAAAGTCAAATTAGCATGGTATGATGTGCGACTTCTGGTGCGGGGTGGAGCAGCCTGGTAGCTCGTCGGGCTCATAACCCGAAGGTCGTTGGTTCAAATCCAGCCCCCGCTACCAATTTTATTTCTCTTTTTTTGAATGGATCACTTCAAAAATCCATTGGCAGATTAAGCAATCAGCTTCTGATCGTATAAAAAACATTTCAAACTTAATTAAGTCTACAACTGGCAGTCCTACTGCCCAGTCAACACAAACCTGATTATTTGCCAATCATCATTTTTCACTTACTTCACTATACTAACGATTTAAATAACCGTTTTAGAAATGCGACGCTATTTCTTTTTTCCTTTTATAAACCTTGGCGCGCGCTCACCTGCAAAACCGATCCATACGTTGTCTATCCAATTAGGACGTTGAGCTTTCACTGACTAATATATATTTAGCCTTCAATTCACATTTTCTAAAGCATATATCCGGCTATTCTAATAAAGCGATGTCGAATACTTGAATTAAACTAGGATTGATGCTCGGATTGAGAATCACCAGTACCTTTCTCATTTACATCAGACGAAGTATCGGAAATTTTGTGCCACGCTTCGGGGTCACGACTTTCTATATACTGATCTCTTTTAACCTCAAAATCGGCTTGATAGGATTTATTTAATAGTTGCTGTATGTCTAGAAGCTTCTTGTCGGCTTCATCGGCACCATGATTCGATATCTCATCGAGCACGTAGGTTGTAGTACTGGCCCCGTGACTAGGTTTTGTCTCAAGCACAACCGCTGCACGCCCCGTGGGGCCGCTATGATTATTATGCGAAGAATGATTGACTTAAGCTGATGCATGGCTTTTTGCTTGGTTTTGCTTGGCACTGGAAAAAATCGCAGTTAAATCCGAATCCGCAAATTTGTTGTAAACAAATACTGAAACTGTGGCGATAGCACAAGCAGTCCCTAGCGTAAAAATTGATGATTTATCGAATAATTTTGTTTTGTGTTTTACTTGTGT
>JAOUJM010000331.1 GCA_029883265.1 Gammaproteobacteria bacterium | reverse complement strand
CCACTTGAGCAACTGAAAATTGACCCACCTTCCGTAATTAAACCGTGGCTTACCCGGAACTCGTTTTGAAGAAACAGAAAACGCCTGCAACCGTGCCTCATGCCCCCGTTCCAGTAACTCTGCCACCCCATCAAACACATCGAAGTCATGGCATTCAACCCGAAACGAATACTTGCCGCTACTATCCACATCAATATGGGTGGGACTACCCACTAACTCAGTGAGCATTTGTTCTTTTTTCACAATATCCGGATCAGTTGTAAGAATCGATTGTGGTTTATCCAATGTTTTAATTTCAGAACCCAACGCTTTAATGGTCATCCCATGAGTGGCAATACGTTTCGCCAACAAGGTTAACACCGCAGGTTCAGAAATCGTGGTCAACTCAATAGCATGGGATGTTTCAATACGATGCTCATCAATCCAGGTCTGAATTTGTTTAGGTAGATCCAGGACCTTTAAAGCCTTGGTGACAAAAGTACGATTCTTACCAATGTTATCCGCCAAACCCAACAACACCGCGTCTTCATCCGACACCGATGTTTTCATCGTTAGTGTGAGATCATCCAGTTCATGATAGGACGACCGAAACTTAAAACAGCCGGGTTGTAATAAATCAATGAGAACGGTTTTTAATGGTCATTTTTTGCTGACATAAGCCTTTATCTATGGGCGCATCCATACATAATAAAAATATAGGCTATGCACGGTAATTCACTAACAAAACTATAGAATATTCACTGAATAAAAAAAGACTAATTTAAATTAAGTTGATAATGATTGATTGTGGTCAACGTGGGTAACGCAACGCGTTATCCAACTTGTCCACAATGTATAAAATAATATTTATTTATATAAAACTATATCTCTATATAGAGCAAAAAAATAAAACAAAAACAAACGATTGAAACAGACAAGATGTTTCAATTCAGGTGTTCGATGTTTGTTCACTCAAAACCACATGTTTGCTCAATGAAACTAACATGTTTCAAAATCACTGCCCGATGTTTGTCCAACCGCACTATCCACAACTTTTCCACAATACGAATTAACCAACACGCAGGTCTATAAAAAAACATCATTCGAGTCATTAGCGCAAGCAAGCAAACAACTCAAACCATGCTGTACCAAGAAATAATCAAGCATATCCGATGAATCCCAAATAGAAGTGTTCATACAGATGTTTGCTCAACCGCTTTTGATAGACCCAGTGTTCAGCATAATGTTTCTAACACCACAAGTGAAATACATCGATAACACACCGTCCAAATCTGCAATCTTTTTGAAAGATGGGGCTCTTATTAGCCAAAAATGAACAAAATCGACGTCTAAAAACCACCAATAAAAAGTTCACGTGATCACAAAGAAGCATTTAAAACCAATAACTTAGCGTAAGTAGTGTTCACGTAAGTGTTTCTAATACCGATAATTAAATACCAGTGAAATCACCGCCGAAGATTAAAAAAATTATTAATAAACAATAAGATAGGAAACAGTAAGACGTATTTAGGATTTTACTTCAGTGCAGAAACAAGCAGAAGTGTTCAACAGCATGTTTCAATCACCGCCTATGAACACAACTCAGTGTCCATCAAGATGTTTCAAAAACCGCACAGACATACCTCAGTCTTGGAGAAATTCAGGGATCCGTACGTGCTCTTTTTGCTTTTTATCATTGAGTTTTTGTTGTTGCGAGTAAAAGGATTGACTGCCCAGCAAGCGATCGTTTTCATCCGCCCAGCAATGCAACATCCCCTTCCCTTTCACCAAACGACCCTGCTCATTTTTCAAGGGTTCATAATGGAAGTAATAACCTAAGAATTTGGCGATACCATCGGGTAATAAATGTTTTTCAAAAAACTCTTTGAAAGCGCGATTGAATTGACCAAAAGGACGCAACGGAGACATTTGTGAATGAAACTGCTCCCAGGTAAACGAACACACTTGGTGATTGCGCTTCACCGCGCGACGGCACCAAAAATTAAACATCATACCCATCTCATCACTATCGAGTACTTCGTAATGAGTGGATACTAGAAAATTTTTATTGCGCAAGCGTTCTTGAAAATCCGCATCCAAATAGACTCGAATCATCTCCGGTGTTTTACCTTTGCTGCCGACAAAATTTAACACGCGCAACTTAGTAATCAAACGAAAAAACTCCGCCAGCTCAATCACCCCATGAAATTTATTCGCCACGCCATTGGAAATCCCCGAAATCTTAAAACCGGTCGACTCCCAACGATTAATAGACTCCAGCACTTTGGCTTTATACGAGCCACCCTTTTTAGCAATGGCCGCTTTATCACCACGATGTAGCACTTTCACGATATCGTCCATGTTGATATCAAAATAAGTGGGATTGTCATCCGAATGATTCAAGCGTTTAATAATAATCGTAATTAACGCCATTAAGGGTTTGATGTCGGATACGGTGGGATTACGCGTATCCGCCGTTGGTCTGACTTTTAGAATGAGATAGTCATTACCTAACTTAATCGGTACTTCGTAAGGTTGATCATGATACTTACTGTACTTGGTCCCCATGGGCAGTGCTGCCACCAAGGTATATACCGCCAACAACTCACCTTTAATAAAGGGCGTCTTGGTATGATCCCATAAAGACTCGGGCGTCAATCGATTTAAACTATACAAATCCAATTCGTGGTTTTGACTGGTCACTGCCTCCGATGGTACCGGTAGTGACAGCGGATGGGCCGTCACCATGGCATGAGCCTTGGGCGCTTCAAAATCCTGTTGGCTACGTAACTTATAACAAGTGCGCGAACGCGTGCCGGGAATTTTCACCAAGAATTTTTCCATCGCATTGAGTTCAATCAAGGATGCACATCGGCGCAATACTGATGCTCGAGACAGCGAAGCCATATCCATTAACTGCGCTTCAGTGACAAAACGATGCGTTTGGTCTTCACAACTTTGCACCAAGGCCATGACAAATTCATATAAAGCGTTTTCAACCAACCCATTATTACGCCATTCAAAAAAACAATTCACCAATCCATAGTCGGCAGCGACGTCGAGCATATAAATAGCGCCACGCGTTTTCGCGATCTCAGCAATGGGGAATTGATTCGTGACGTCAAGGGTTGTCATGCAGCTACCTATTGTATAAAAAGTAATCAAACACGTTGAAAATTAACCTAAATAATAGAAATGTCATACTACAAAGTCAAACATACAGTATGTTATAACATATAATATGACAAAGCATGATATATGATTTACTAATCTCGACAGCCGTTCAATCGTGATTAGACAGTGATAATGGACTCAATTATATCGGAGAATAAAATGGCCTACAAAATACTCGCCGTTTGCAACAACAAGGGTGGTGTTGGAAAAACATTGGTTTCCAAAATGATCGCTGAATACGCCGCACTAATTGCGGGCCTTCGGGTATTACTCATCGACTTGGATCCGCAATGTAATTTAAGTCGTCGATATCTAGCGATGGAATTTGATAGCAACAATTCGGGCAATATGACACCCCCGCGTCATCCTGATTGGACACCAGAAGAACAGGATTGGAATGGTTATTCAGATTCAGCGGACATCTGGATGAAAGATATGTACGTGACCTACGATACAGACATTCCCAACTTAGAAATCTTACCCGGTCATGCGGAAAAGCTCACCGACATTGAGCTGGTCAGAAAGGAAGAAGTTTATGCCGCCGTAGTTAAACGCTTACGTGAAGACTTGCGCCATCCACAAAATTCTCAAGATTACGATCTCGTGGTGATTGACACCCGCCCAAGCAAAGGTCCTTTGGTACAAGCCGCACTTCATGCCGCTACCGATTTACTCATTCCCTCACAAATGGAAGAACCCAGTATTGAAGGATTATATGGGATGTGGGCATTACGCAATGATGAAAATATAGGCCGCGCCAAAGACGACGAACTCAACCTGGTCGGCATTCTTGCGAATCTGATGGATATGCGTACATCACTCCACCGTGACTATTGGAACGAGATTCGCGAGAACCCCAATTTAGGCGGTTTTGTATTACCAGAAAAACTACATACTTGGACCGACTTCAAACTGACCATGGCGGTCGATGAAACGGTCGACGGCCGACCCGATTTATTTAGAGTGAACTCCGTCTTCCGCCATCCGCCCACATCGAAAATTCGTGTGCAAGGGGAAAAAGTCTGTCATGCCGTGCTTCACCGCATGGGCTTACCGATCAAGGTGGCTACATCTATCAACACCCAACCCGCGGAGGCACTGGCATGAGCACATTAAAACGAAAAAAGCGCGGCGGTCTTAGCCAGCAAATGGGTGAAGCCTTTCAAGCCCTGTCACAACAAAATGGTCGCACCGGCGAAGGTAAAGAAACCAACATTGATGTAGAGAAAGTCAGCTTTGATGAAACGAATGCCCGCAAAAATAACAAACTCACGGTCGGCGATGTCATCGCCATTCGTGAGAACGGCGATGACTGGTTATTTCAGCGATTTCAAAGCGGTGAGTTTAACAAAGAACAAGTCGATTTTTTCGAACGTTTGCAAGGCTTGGCCAATGCCATTGAGCGTGACGGTCTTGACGATGCGATTACAGTGTTTGAAAGTGGAGAGCGTTATCAACTCTTAGGTGGT
>JAOUJM010000330.1 GCA_029883265.1 Gammaproteobacteria bacterium | reverse complement strand
CAAGAATGGCAATTAGGAAATATTTCTTCATTGTTATCACTCCTTTGATTAGTTTTGTTAAAAGAGTGTTTATTATTGTCCAATTGCAATGAGACAAAACCAATTATTACAGCAAAAATTTGTGAAAAATTACCTTGAATTTAATTAAAGAATGGACATTGCCTTTTAATTCGAATTATACGATTAGGAAGTTGGTGTTAATCAAAGAATGGGCGGTTTATTTCCAATTCAGGCTATTGGCGTTCCAGCTAGCATTAGATATTGAGGTCAAGTCTTTCATTGCCACATTACAAAACCTAACAATGCTAAACTTATGGCACGACCTTTAGCACATTAGGACCCTGTTGTTACTGCTGTCGCTTGTCGCCAAATGATTGACGATCTACTGTTGTTAAAGCGCTAATGTCTGACTGACTTCCGCACTGTTCGGTACATGACCTGCGCGAACTAAAATAATAATTGACGACAAACTAATTTCTTTTCCCGGTGCGGGGTTGCAAATCAATTCGTTGTGTTTGTCGACATAGGCGATGGCGGTGCCGTAACCTTTTACGAGCAGTGATGAGACGACTTTTTCCCACACGGTATTGTTGACATCCACATCGTAACGCCGCGTGTGGTCGCCTTCGTGTTGGAATAGGTTTTCTAGGATTTTTTCTGACCCGGGGGCGACTAGGGCACGTACTAGGATTTCTGGATAGGCGCGTACGGGTCGAACAACAGCGCTTGCGCCTGCGCCGGTAAAACGATTGCGATTGCCGTCATCAACACACTCGGCAATCACATTAATATTACTAACACCGAATTCTTTTAAACGATGCAGAATATCAAAAGTTAAAGCATCAGATGTAATTTCATATTCATCTTTTGTTAAAATAATAACTGCGCTGGCTTCTTTTATGTTGACTGCTTCTAGGTTCTCGGGCTTGTCGGGATAACCGTGACAATGAACCACGCCTAATTTGCGTAATTCATCAGGCAAGCCTTCTGGGAACTGTCGTGTCAAGATTTGAATCGGCATGTCTTGATATTCTTCGTTTTGTCGGAGTTGGGTGACCAGGCGAATAAAAAATTCCGTGCCGCCGCGTGTAGGGGTATTGATTATCACAATATGTTCGGCCATGCTCCACCTCCAAAGCCCTTTTATCATTCGAGTACGCCGATCTAATCGGTATTCAAAATATTCACCGGCAAAATTCGCTAAAACAAAAATGCCACCCATGTATAAAAGCACAATTGTGGATATGCGTCCTTCCAGTGTGCTTGCTGACAAGTCACCATAACCCACTGTGGTGGCTGTAGTGAGTGTTAACCAAAGCGCATCACCAAACGACATTTTTTCAAAGGTCATCATTAATAGTGAATGGGCTGTGAAAATGATGAATAGGTAAAAAAGAGACTTTCGCGTGCTTTGCGAAAGATTATTATTTTTTAGATAAGCAGGCTTGCGCCGTCTTCTTTGCAAAAAAATATACGCAATCATGATATTTTGATGGATAGCCTTTTATTAAGAAAGCACGTAACCTTTAAAATTATTTCAACAAGCAATTTTATTCAACTGATTGTGTTAATTCATCATACATTTGTTTCTTAATTTTTAGTTTATCAACTTCCTCAAAACCATATCGCTGAGCTAATTGCTGGTAGTCTTGTTCCGATAAGGACACGGTTAAACGAGGTCGTTTGGGTTTATTAACCACCGGTAAACCAACAATTTTTCGAACCATGTCTGAGGGTGAAAGTCCTTGTTTAACCGCTTCCATACGAATAAGAGTTGTGATTTCTTCCGAGGTGTCGAAACCAATTTGAGTAGCCCGTATGGCGGCATTAGATCTAGCCCATTTTTCAGGTAACTTTGTTTTGTTCATGAGAATCAGTGTGTCATCTCTAAGGTTTGTTCGGCTGGCCACATTTCTTCGATGATGTTTTCATCGGTTAATACTATCAAAGAAACTTCGTCGCTACCGTCATAGACTTCAATCGAAACTGCAAAGTTCTCATCATCACTGACTAAACCAAAATAATCGAGTTCGTCACCGGGTTCTGATGGAATCGGTTTTTCTCGATAGTCACCTTCATAGAAATAACCTCGCACTGCGTATTCATTGCGGGTATATTGGTTTGCAGTCCAACCGGATAGATCGGCAAGCGCGCTCGCATTTTCATCGGGATTGAGTTGACGCTTAATACTCACTCCAGCTTGATCGGGTGCAACATCAAAGATATTTGCGAATTCATTTAAGTCAAATAATTGGCCGACGATTTCGCGAGTAATACGACGACTTAATTGCACTGACAAACCCGAATCGGTTTCAGCAACCGTTAAAAAAGCCGTGTCATTCGTTGGGCTGCGTAACACAAATTCTGTTTCCGATGAGGACTGGTAGTCGTAGGTATTAATTGATTTAACTTCAAAAAGCTGGCCCGGCAATGGCTGGGGGGCATAAAGCTTGAAACGAACAAGATCGCCGGTTTGCAGATCTTGAGGGTGGGTGAGCACCCTCACTTGTTTGTCCTTTGAACCGAACATGCCTTTTAAGAAGCTCATAGCTTTTCCTCTTTTTTTTATTTACCGGCTTTTTGGCGTAAACGCGCTAACATATCGTCCTTAGCACTATTGGTTTCAGAAATACCAGCTGCGGCAAGTTTGCTATCTAAAGAACCGCTATCGCTTTCAGATTCCAATTCATTTGCAGCGCTCATGCGATCTTCAAACGTTTGTTGGCGTTTTTTAATTCGCTCTAAGGATTCTTTAGCATTAACCATTTTAGTGGCACCGGCACCGAAATTTGCTGAGATCGATTTAGTCGCTTTGTGCACACTCTCAGTGGTCTTTACCATAGACAACTCACGCTCATGCTCAGCAATTTTTCGCTCCGATTGCTTCATCAAGTTTTTTACCCGCGAAATATGGGCAGCGAATTGCTCAGCAGCGCCTTTTTGAGTGGTTAATTCGTTTTCCAACTCGGCTAATTTCTCAGCCACTTCAACCGCCAATGCCTCTTCGCCTTTGTTAAGCGCATTAACACCGTGTTCTTCATATTTCGCCACGTCTTTTGTTAAGCTATTAATTTCGCGATCAACATTCATTTTTTTCGCCATTAACGAAGTCAATTCTTGTTTAGCCTTAGCTAAGTTTTCTTTTGACTCACGAATTTCTTGTTCGTAAATTCGAACACCATTCGCGTCAATTATGGCTTCGCCTGCTTCGTTTACTCCGCCTTTTATGGCAGTAAACAATTTAGAAAATACACCCATGGGGCTCTCCTATGCAAAATAGTTTTTGCTTTAATAATTTAAATATCTAAATCAAATATTCTGACATCACTTCAATAGCATCAATGGCATTGTCGCTTAATGTTGCTAATTCCAAGGCAATGTCTTCTGAGGACGAATTCAAGGACATGGCACCAAAAATAGCATATTGATCGCCGCGTTCTTCACTAGGGATAATTGCAAATGAGGACAAAGGCATGGGAACGTTCATACGCAACATCGCATCCGACATTTCATGCTTTTTGTCTGCATTCACTTGTGATTCATCCCAAAGATAACAAATACACAAAAGCTGGTTGTCCGCCATGGTCATGTAAACCGGCATTTCTTCCCGCTCTTTGATGGTGACTTGCATAACATCCACATCACCGGGCAAAGGCTGAAAATCAAATTCCAATCCTTGACGAACTTCTTCGTCAACTTCAGATATGCCTTTGGCCAATTGTTGTAGTTCGCTCATTTTGGCTCCTTTCTTAGAGTCCTGAGTAATTTAGACTATGTGACATATTATGTCAAGACATATTATGTCATTGCTGCCAGATATTTGCACTTTCCCTGGCCCATCCTTGTCGATGGTAATCAAATAAGACTGTGCTATTTAATCTGTTGATTTTAATATGATTAATGTCATCGTAAAACGGTTTGCCAAAGGCAAATGCGCTCAATAACAAATCTTGGGTTAACCAATTGTCTTTTAAAGGCAGCTCATCCAACGCTTGCAAGCGCTGCTTAGCTGACTGCCCTTGGGGTGTTGCGATAGTCCAACCCCACTCGCCAAAAGATGGCACATTTGCATGGTATTGTTCGACATTTTTAAAACCCGCATATGCCATTGTTTTACCGATGCTCTTAAACGCTTCGGGTGCGTGATAAGGTGAAGTGGATTGCACACTGATCGCGCCATCACCTGCCAATATATGTTGCAGTTTGGAATAAAAACGTGCGGTATAAAGTTTGTTAAGATCGGGATGATTTGGATCGGGTAAATCAACAATAATGGTATCAAATCGTGATTGCGATTGGAGTAACTCATCAACAATCAAAAACGCATCTCCAACTTTCACATCAACACGTGGATCGTTGAACGCATTTTCGTTGAGGGCAATTAAAGGCGTATTGATAACTTCATTATTTTTATAGTAAGGCTCTGAGAAAAAATCGATAATACGTTCATCGAGATCCACCAGCGTGACTTGCTTAGGATTCCACTTAAGTACATCACGCAAAGCCAAACCATCACCTCCGCCAATTATCAAGACTTGGTTTTGACGAGCCGATGCTGCCATCGCCGGATAAACTAACATTGAATGATAAATATGTTCATCCCGACTGGAAAACTGAGTATGGCCATTGATATGCAAAGCATAAACAGGG
>JAOUJM010000329.1 GCA_029883265.1 Gammaproteobacteria bacterium | reverse complement strand
TATTTACTCAAAAATCTTAGCGACAACACCGGCGCCGACAGTACGGCCACCTTCACGGATAGCGAAGCGTAAACCTTCTTCCATGGCAATCGGTGCAATCAGTTCTACTTTCATATTGACGTTGTCGCCTGGCATAACCATTTCAACGCCTTCGGGTAATTCGACTGCGCCGGTTACATCCGTGGTACGGAAGTAAAATTGCGGGCGGTAGCCTTTGAAGAATGGCGTGTGACGTCCACCTTCTTCTTTGCTTAATACATAGACTTCGGCTTCGAATTTGGTGTGCGGGGTAATCGTGCCGGGATGTGCCAATACTTGACCACGCTCAACATCTTCTCGCTTAGTTCCACGTAACAATACACCGACGTTGTCGCCTGCGCGGCCTTCGTCGAGTAATTTACGGAACATTTCTACGCCGGTGACGGTGGTCTTGGTGGTTTCTTTGATACCAACAATCTCAACTTCTTCACCCACTTTAACAATGCCGCGCTCGATACGACCGGTCACTACCGTGCCACGACCTGAAATAGAGAATACGTCTTCGATCGGCATAAGGAAGGCACCGTCGATGGCTCGCTCAGGCTCTGGAATGTAGCTGTCCATGGCTTCGATTAGACGATCAATCGATGGTGTTCCGATGTCGCTGGTGTCACCTTCTAAGGCTTTTAGCGCTGAACCTATAACCACTGGGGTGTCGTCGCCTGGGAATTCGTATTGATCAAGTAGCTCACGAACTTCCATTTCTACGAGTTCTAGTAATTCTTCATCATCAACCATGTCGGCTTTGTTTAAATATACAACGATATAGGGTACGCCTACCTGACGACTTAATAAAATGTGCTCACGGGTTTGTGGCATCGGGCCATCGGCAGCTGAACATACCAATATCGCTCCGTCCATTTGCGCCGCTCCTGTGATCATGTTTTTTACATAATCCGCATGCCCAGGACAGTCAACGTGAGCGTAGTGACGCTCCGCGCTTTCGTACTCAACGTGAGCCGTTGCAATCGTGATCCCACGCGCTCTTTCTTCTGGCGCGCTATCAATGTTGGCGTAGTCTTTGAACTCGCCGCCATGCTTTTCCGCCATACATTTCGTTAAGGCCGCTGTTAACGTTGTTTTTCCATGGTCAACGTGACCGATAGTGCCTACGTTTACATGGGGTTTGGTTCGTTCGAATTTTTCCTTGGACATTTTGGAAAATCCTCTTTTAATCAATCACTAAACACAAAAAACCTGGAGCCCATAACCGGAGTTGAACCGGTGACCTCTTCCTTACCAAGGAAGTGCTCTACCTCTGAGCTATATGGGCCTGCTAGAACCCGAAAACCAGAGACTAGAATCCAGCAAAGGCTTCGTTGACTAGGCTCTAATATCTAGTCTTCAGAGACTAGTTGGAGCGGGTGATGGGAATCGAACCCACATAGTCAGCTTGGAAGGCTGAAGTTCTACCATTGAACTACACCCGCAACATAACGCTTCTTCTGATCACAAAAACCATGCGACCATAAATAAAATTCGAGACCACCTGCAAATACAAAGCCTGGAGCCGCATCGCGCCACCAGGTCAAATATTTCTTTTTCCCGCTAGAAGTCTCTTCCATCAAAAAAAGATGGTGGAGGGGGAAGGATTTGAACCTTCGAAGGCTGAGCCGTCAGATTTACAGTCTGATCCCTTTGACCACTCGGGAACCCCTCCGGAAAATAGCCGCATATTTTCCCCAAACAGATCAGGTGTGTCAACCTAGAAATCACTTAAATATACGAAAAACGGAAAAAAAATCCTTTTGTCGCTTAAAAATTTTCCTCTCAAAGCAAACTACTCAAAATTAGCGCGGTCAAAAAAATTAAGACCAAGCCATCAAGGAGAAGAAATAACATTTAAATCAATGGGGGCGACAGCCCAGCTCATCGACCGCAAAGGAGGTATTCCATGGCACAAACCGCAGATTACCAGTATGAAGAGGAAAAAGCCTTAAGTTTCGAAAACGACGCTTTTGATCTGGACCCGGATTTCGACGACTTCGCTACAAGCAATAACAAAAAAGTACATCAGCACCTACCAAGAAACCGACCAGAAGGTTTGCGTAGAATAGAACAATATATGGAAGAACAAAGCTTGAAGCAGTTGATATACGATGAACTGGAGGGTGATTGGGAATAGAAAAAAGGGGTGCTCAACACCCCTTTTTAAATTGGTGGGCCGTCTGCGACTCGAACGCAGGACCAACGGGTTAAAAGCCCGGTGCTCTACCAACTGAGCTAACGGCCCGGAAAGACGCCGTATAATACCGATTTAAAAAAAAATAACAATACTTGAAATGCAAAAACGCCTCAATTTTCAATGATTGAGGCGTTTTTTTTAATTCAACAAGACAATGATACAGCTACACTGGATCGAGCTTGCGCATTGCCGATGGCAAAAGCTTGAAATCAACCAAGGAAGTAATTACGGCTTTAGCAAAGCTCGCTTCTTCCTCGTAAACCATCATATAGAACTGAGTCTTCATGGTGATTGCACTACCAAACACAATGCTAACAAATGAGAAAAAAGAGCCCAGGGCTAATGTCGATATTCCAGTTACACCTTGACCTATAGTGCAACCAAGCGCCAGTACCCCACCAAAGCCCATCAAAATAGCGCCTATAAAGTGATTCACAAAATCTTTTTTATTGGCAAACCATTCGATGCGAAAACCTTTGCTAAAAATTGCCCATAAAAATGATCCAAAAATAACACCTAGCACTGCCATAATGCCAAAAGTCATATACTTACCGCTAAAGCCATTAGCCGCCAAACCTACTGTTTGCCCCATGGGATTGATAAACGTATAGGACTGAGGACTCAAAGGCCGCGTGTCTGCCGGTTTCACTTGAGAACTATCCTCTACTAGGAAGTCCCACTGCTGCGCCACCGAACGCAGACTATAAATTTCGTCATCCAGATTCACTTTGACATTACTGCTAACCCACCAAACCGCAATAATGCATAAACCGACAACCAAACCACCCAATATATTATCTAGGCTTGCGCGAAAATCAGCCGACTTAAATACAAAATACATGATCAAGAGCGATAACGCAGAACCAATAACAAAACGGGCGGTTGCAACACCTTCACCGCTTGCCAGCAATGAACCCAAGTCCTGCTTCGTGTTAAGTGAAATCGTTAACGGACTTCCACCGGATTGACCACGCGTCCATCCAAAAAATAATTCTGAGAATAAAGTCTTATCAGAACCCGGGAATGGATTCACCATAAAATAGGCAATAACCGCAATCACCAGGAACACAACTATCGATTTGATATTACCGCCACCGATACGAATCAGTGTTTTGTTACCACAACCCGAAGCCAAGGTCATTCCGATACCAAATAAAATACCACCAATAATATTTTCTCCCCAGGTCAGGGAGCTGCCTCGATACGGGGGAAAAGAATCATCCGCGGAAATCATTCCGTTAAATTCCAAAAGCGTTACACCAAGCATGGCGACACCCATGGCTAAAAGCCAAGCACGCATGCGACCATAATCGCCCATATTCACCACATCCGAAACGGCGCCCATGGTACAGAAATTGGTTTTATTGACGATCGCACCCATAACAACTGCGACAGCAAATGCCGACCACAATAATATCGACTCGGCCTGAGAAAAACTCTCGAATTCCATCACTCTCTCCTCTAAGTGGGCAATACCCATACGACGGCAGGATTATTAACCGCAAGAACTCTGTTAATTATAGAACGCTAATTTTATGCGCTTTAGACTTTGGTTTCCACGCTATATTACTATATAAATATTTAAGTGTTTAATTAATTAGTTCGATAGCGGATCTTGGTAACGGGTTGGGTCATCCACCGATGCTTCAGTAAATCCCGCCTGGCGTAACCGGCAGGCATCACAAACACCACAGGCTTGGCCATTTGCATCGGCATCATAACAAGAAACCGTATGCTCATAATCCACGCCCAAGGCCAAACCCATTTTTATAATTTCAGCTTTACTATAATGCAGTAAGGGCGTGTGAATTCTCACGGGATTTCCCTCCACGCCTGCTTTTGTCGCTAATGCAGCCATGGCTTCATAAGCTTTGATATATTCAGGACGACAATCGGGATAGCCTGAATAATCTACCGCGTTAACACCGATAAAAATATCATGGGCGCCAAGTACTTCTGCCCAACCTAATGCGATACTTAGAAAGATTGTGTTTCGAGCCGGAACGTAGGTTACTGGAATACCTTCTGTTGGCTCTGTTGGCACCGCGATATTCTCGTCCGTTAAGGCTGAACCACCAATCGTCCTCAAATCCAGCTTGATGACTTTGTGTTCTACAGCATCAAGACTCGAAGCGAGCTTCTGTGCCGCTTGCAACTCTGTTTTATGCAATTGACCATAATCAAAACTTAAACAATAACACGCATAACCTTGAGAACGCGCCATAGCCAACACAGTCGCGGAATCAAGTCCGCCTGACAGCAAGACCACGGATTTTTGTTGAAAGGAATTCATCAGCCACCCTAAAAAGTTTTTACTCTAGTGGAGCATTATAACGGTTAAACGAATGATAGAAAATCGAGAACGCTGGATTTAACTGGGTCTAATCTCGCTATTTTCCTGATCAATCGTAACGGTCACATCTGTTTCGCTATTCACTGTGACCA
>JAOUJM010000077.1 GCA_029883265.1 Gammaproteobacteria bacterium | reverse complement strand
TAATGGATTGATTCTAGAATATCTGGAAACCATTCCTGAAACTGGCACTAGTATCAAGATTGCGAATCTGCCCATGGAAATCGTGCAAATTCAATCCAATACGGTGAAAACAGTACGTATTTTTCCCCGTTTACCTTCAAAGACTTAAAGCACTTGTGAACTTTACACATAGATTTGTATCTGAAATAACTGACAGTTAGAATACAGCATTGATAAGATCATATTAAGTTGCAACAACTATTATAATTAAAAACGTGGGGAGCATTCCATGTCGTCAAGACATCTAGTTCCAGTATTGTTATTGTTTCTTCTCGGGCAAAATCCTTTGTGGGCCGCTTGTGATTATAATATCGCCGGTCGTAGTGAAAACCGGTTTGTAAACTTACAAGATGGCACCGTTGTCGATCGAATGACAGGGCTTCAATGGCAACGCTGTGACTTGGGACGTGCTTGGGATACCGCAAGCCAACGCTGTTCTACCACGGCCAGTAATGACAACATTGCCTTTAATGGTAATTGGAATGATGCGCTACAAGCCGTCAATACAATGAACAATAGCGGTGGGTTTGCCGGTCGCTCTGATTGGCGCTTACCTAACGTCAAAGAACTTGGCTCAATTGTTATGTATCATTGTAATCCGGTTATCGATACCAGCATTTTTCTCGAACCCAATCAAAAATATTGGAGCGCAACACCTTCGCGCAATCGTGTGAGCAGCACTATCAATGTGGAAGAAAACAATCAAGCGGTGCAAAAACTGGAATACCGCGATGCCGCTTGGCAAGTTAATTTTGTTGACGGTGCAGATGATATTGTGGCCTTGCCCATTAATCAAAATGGTTCTGTGCGCGTGGTGCGTGGGCCAGTCAATCTTTCTCAGATTAACGGTGGGAACTAGATTAATGAGCAATCACGCTAAAAACACATTTCCACTGGTTGCTACTTCGCTAACTTTTTGTTTACTAGTGACTGGCTGCGATACCACGGGACTACCACCAGTGCAGAAAGATAAATTCAAATATGATGATACTCACTATCAACCAGTGGTCGATAGTGGTGTCAGGTTTTTTATCAATGACGATCCTAGTGTGATCATGCCCTATAGCGAATACCCTGAAGCAATTCCTGTGCAACAATACCCAGGGTTAACTAATTTTGATCTACAAGGACAAGATGCAAATTTTAATCGTGCAGGCATCGCAGGTGGCACGCCACAAGAATTCGTGCATAAACGATATACAAAACTCGATGCTGAGTATGCGGATATCGAGCTCAACGATGATGATACTTATTACGGTTGTGTTCGCGATAATTTCACCGGTTTAGTCTGGGAACACAAAAAAGTATTTCCTGGCAATATTCATCACTACACCACAAAATACAGTTGGTATGATCCCAATCCTGAAACCAACGGTGGTTTCGCCGGGCAGCAGGATGGCGGCCAATGTGAAAATGCAAAATACGATACCCAATGGCTAATTGACCAGGTAAACGCAGAAAAGCTTTGTGGTTTCGATGATTGGCGCTTACCGCATATATGGGAAATTCGTTCGCTGATTGACTATAGCAAGCCTAATCTTGAAATGGTGGATGCTAATTTTTTCCCTAATCTTGGATTTTATAGTCACTATTGGACAGCTCAAACATCGGTGGGTTCTGATCCCCGTGCGAACGAACTCGCTTATGGTTTTCATGTCTACGAAGGCCGCGCGCAGAAACATCATAAATCCTGCGCCAATTATGGGGACGCTGGTGAAACAACCTTCGAAAACACGGCTATTTTAGTGCGTAGTGGTCCAGTTCTGGTCACACCGTTTGATTAATTAATGCAACCAGCTATGTGCAATATAAATACTCAGCACGCCCAAGCTGATTAATATCACTTGTTGCAAACTCGACTTTAAATCCGTGCGTTGATGTAAACCAGGAATTAAATCGGCGACGGCCACATAAATAAAACTAGACGCTGCAATGGCTAAAACATAAGGTAGAATCTCATTGGCTGATTGCAAACTGAAATAAGTAATCAACGCACCAACAACTGTGGTCAAACTAGCCAGAATATTAAACAAAAAGGCCTTAGCGCGACTAAATCCACTGTGTAATAAAATGGCGAAATCGCCAACTTCCTGAGGAATTTCGTGGGCAGCTACGGCGATTGCAGTAACAATTCCTAATTCCACATCCGTAAGAAATGCTGCCGCGATTAAAACACCATCAACAAAATTATGCACTGCATCGCCTATAATCACCAAGCTACCCGCAGACTTATGTTGATGAGCATGGGCATGCTTATGATTATGTTGTTCATGCGCCTGTTCGGGAGCGTGTACTTCACATTCATCATGATGACAATGACGCCATAAGACTAGTTTTTCCAATACGAAGAAACCGAGTATGCCAAACAACACGGTAATAGTGATTTTATGCGCTTCCACCTGTGCCGGATGATTTAGTGCGTGGGGTAACAAAGCCATAAAGGCTGCGCTTAATAAAGAACCGATGGCAAAGCTTACCAGATGAGGTAACACCCGATTACGCGGTTTAATAGGTAGAATGAGAATAATCGACGCAGCGATTACACTGAGCACACCACCCACCAAGCTAAATAAAATCGTCCAAGCAAGTATTGACATGGTTTAGTTTGAAATCCTAGGTAAATAGCAGCGCTGAATCATACCGAGTTCTAGGCTCGCAACCAACATAAAGTCGCCATACGGCCTGTATTTTGTTGTCTTCGATAGGAGAAGAAGCGTTCACTATCGTGGTAAGTGCAATAATCGCCGCCACTTATAGCATAAACACCGAGTTGTGCTAGCTGAATCCTAGCTATTTCATAAATATCAGCCCAATAGTGTTGGCTTGATTTGAATTTAAATGCATCGGTGAAATCCGTATGAAGTTGTGCAAAAGCATCAAATACATCTTGACCGACTTCAAATGCATCCGGCCCTATGGCAGGACCCAACCAGGCTAAAAGTTGTTGTGGCTCGCCAGGATATTGCCTAATAGCTTGTTGAATAATTCCTTGTTGCAGACCACGCCATCCACCGTGCAAGGCCGCCACCCAACTTCCTTGACGATCACATAACAAAATAGGCAAACAATCAGCCGTCATCACTACACACACTCGGCCCGTTTGGCCCGTGAAACTACCATCGGCTTCAGGAATGTTTTCTGGGGAGAGCGCTGTATCGAGATTGAGTAGGCCTTTACCATGAATTTGCTGTAACCAGATAGGTTCATTTGGCAATGCCGCCAGGTTTTTAAGAAAGTCTCGGTTACGCCTGACGGTGTCAGCAGCATCACCCACATGTAGCGCCAAATTCAAACTAGCATAATCGCCCTCACTAAAACCGCCGGCACGACTGGTACTAATGGCAGCAACATTGGCCGGCGCATCCCAATCCGGCAGTATCCAATTATTCAACATATAGCGTTCCTTAGTCGCTCGGCTTATCTGCGCGCAATTCCGCAAGCAAATGTTGCATATCATCAGGTAGATCAATCTGCCAATGGACAAATTCACCACTATCTGGGTGATGCAAGCCCAGACTGGCCGCATGTAAAGCCTGACGTCTAAATTGACTTAAGCACTGACGTAAATCCTCACTTATTCCTGCTGGCATTTTTAAGCGCCCCCCATACACAGGATCGCCCACCAATGGATAATGAATATGCGCCATGTGCACGCGGATTTGATGGGTACGCCCAGTTTCTAATTTTAGACGTAAAAAGGTGTGGGCTCTAAACTTCTCCAATACCCGATAATGAGTCACCGCCGGTTTGCCATTGCGCACTACTGCCATGCGCACGCGTTGCTGTGGATGACGCCCAATAGGAGCATCAACCTTGCCCCCAGCCGTCATAACCCCTTGGCATACGGCTAGATATTCACGTTCAAATTCCCGATTTTCTAGTTGATTCACCAAATCATTATGGGCCGAGAGTGAGCGAGCCACCACTAACAAGCCACTGGTTTCTTTGTCGATACGATGCACAATGCCATTACGCGGCACATTGGCTAATTCCGGCGCATGGTGAACTAATGCATTCGCCAAAGTGCCATTTTGATTTCCTGCGCCAGGATGAACCACTAAACCTACGGGTTTATTGATGACTAATAAAAACGCGTCTTCATAGACAATATTTAAATCAATAGCCTGTGCAGTCCATTGCGGCTCGGCGATTTCAGCCAAAGCCTGGGCTTGCGCAAAACTTACGATTTCCCCACCCTGGACTTTGCTTTTCGCTGTGGCTGTTTGCTGATTAAGCAAAATTAGCCCTTTTTTCAGCCAATCCTGGATTTTACTACGAGAATAATCTGGCATTAATTGCGCAAGAACTTGATCTAAGCGCTGACCGAAATATTCGTTGGGAATGATAAACTCATTGTTTTCAGGGGACATCTTGCTTGCTTTCCTAGCCACACTGGGGGCTCACGGTTTATACTACCCGATTCGGGCGCGTTTGGCGTGATTTCGGGATGTTTTTGAAAAAGGCGACTTATAGTGTTAAATCGATTATTACTCATCACTTTACTGCTGGCTATTTTACCTGGCTGTGCTTTATTTGCCACCAATGAAGAAGAAGACTCGCCAGAAGAAAGCCTGACTGCACAATCCATGTATCGTGAAGCAAAAGACGCCATGGAAGCCGGTGATTACGAAACTGCAATACAGCGCTATGAAGCCTTGGAGGCTCGTTTCCCTTTTGGCAAACTGGCGGAACAAGCACAACTCGATGTAGCTTATGCCTATTACAAATACGATGAACACGAATCAGCGGTTGCCGCTGCTGACCGTTTTATCAAACTTTACCCTCGCCATGAGCGGGTCGATTATGCTTATTATTTAAAAGGTGTGGTCAAATTCAGCCAAGGTCAGGGAAGTTTTGATTTTTTGTCTTCGCAAGACCCATCGAAACGAGACCCTGAATCCGCACGCAAGGCATTTCAATATTTCACCGAGTTGGTGCAACGATTTCCAAAATCCCAATATGCCGAAGATGCAATCTATCGCATGGTGTATTTACGAAACGCACTTGCTCGTCACGAACTCAATGCGGCGCGTTATTACATGAAGCGACAAGCCTATTTAGCTGCAGCGAATCGGGCCAAATATATTATCGAAACCTTTCAACAATCACCGACTATTCCTGATGCTTTAGTGCTTATGACCGAAGCTTACCTGCAATTAAAATTACACGACCTAGCATATGATAGTTATCGAGTATTAAAATTAAACTTCCCCAAACATGCCGCAGTGAAACGTTTAACTAAACAGGTAAGAAAACCTGTATAGTGCCATGTTTTGTTGATGATGTCGTCACTATGATGTGACGCACTTGCTGTAGTTGAGTTCTCCTGAAAATCATTTAAAGCTTTAGAATTATTAACCGTTTTAAGTCTTATGACCAGTCTTCGGTTTGAGTTCAAGCTTTGAAACATCTAAAAGAAAATACGTTTATAAATATTAGTTTCACTCTGGCAATTGTGATTGCATTGGCAGGCATTCTTTTTTGGGCGAATTCAATTTCCAATAATAACCACAGTTTAAAAGGCATCATGGATGAGCAAAAAGAAATGTTATTGGTCTATAACATTATGCAAGCCGTGCATAGCCAGTCCGTGGAATTTTTTCGCCTGCTCAACTATCAACACAATGCAGAAAAATTTGAACAGCATTATGAGCAATACAAGCGACTACGAGAACGTTTTGCCGCTGTTGAAGAACGTTTTCTCGCATCTAATTTATTGACCAAAAGCGAAGCCGAAAGCATGGCAAAAACTCGTCGCCATGTTGAGCATTACAGTCAATTGCAAGCAACAATTCTAGAGCAACTGAAACGGAGCAACGGCAAAACGCTTAAACTGCAAGCACAAACATTGGAAGAAATCCACCAAACACATGATTTAGCCAAATCGGCGGTAGAAGAAATAATCGCGCAGCAGCTTAATCAAATTCATAGTGATGTTAAAAAAGTCTCATTTCAATCTGAGCGAGCATATACCCTAATCTATCTATTTGCTGGCACATTGTTCATTATAATTCCATTATTTGTTTTATTGCGTAAACGTTCCAATCGCAACCAACAATTAATCGTGGAACAAAGTGAACGCATACGTTCGCTCTATGAAGTCACAACCGAGCGTGGAACGACTAATGATGAACAAATCAAACATATGTTACAAGCCGGCACTCGTTTTCTCGATTTACCGTTTGCAATGGCGATTAACTATGATGCCAATGACGATGAATCTTCTTTTCATTTTTATTCATCCGAGAAAGCAAACGCACTTGCATTTAGCCCTGGTAATTTTGCTGAACGCTTTCCGCTACTATTTCGTGACAGGGATCTAATTTGTTTTCAAGCACGGGATCAACATCACTCAGCTAATTTTCTCAATCCAATTGAAAGTCTGATTGGTCTACCCTTGGCGGAAAACAAAAAAGTCTTCGGTGGAGTTTTCTTTTTTTCTGATCAAATTCGTAAAACAGAATTTGATTCATTAGACAAAGAACTTGTCAATTTGATCGCCGCTTGGACAACCGTTGCCTATCAACGCGCATCGTCACAATTTCACTTGATGCAGGCAAAAAATGCTGCCGATGATGCGAATAAAACCAAGAGTCACTTTCTTGCAAACATGAGCCATGAACTGCGTACACCGCTCAATGGCATTATTGGCTATACTGAACTGGTGCGAGACACACTCGAAGACGAAAACCTACATGAATTTAAAAACGACTTAGACAAAGTGTTACGACTATCTCACCAGTTATTATTACTGATAAATGACATACTTGATTTGTCTAAAATTGAGGCAGGCAAATTAGAATTGCTTATGAATGAATTCAGCATCACCTCAATGCTCAACGACATTGAAACTATTACTGCACCTCTGATTGAAAAAAATAACAACCACTTTAACATTGAAGTCAGTGGGGAGGTGAATTCCATGTTGAATGATGAAATTCGAGTCAAACAAGTGCTGCTCAATTTGGTTAGCAACGCAGCCAAATTTACCGAGAAAGGACAAATCACGTTACGCTCCCGCATCAACCAACGACAAATTCCACATCAAATTTATTTTGAAGTGGAAGATACTGGCATAGGCATGACTCCCACACAATGTGAAAATGTTTTCAGCGAATTCGTTCAAGCAGAACAAACAACATCAGCAAAATATGGAGGCACCGGCTTAGGCCTTGCCATTAGCAAACGCCTCTGCAATCTTATGGGTGGGGATATCTCGTTAGAGTCAACGCCGGGTAAAGGTTCGATTTTTTTAGTTAGACTGCCACTGCAGCATTCGGCAGTCTGAAACCAGAAACAAAATCAAATAGCATCGTTATCAGTTTCACCTGTACGAATACGCAATACTGCTTCAACGGGCAACACAAAAATCTTGCCATCGCCGATTTTTCCTGTACGTGCTGCTTCGGTAATTACTTCCACCACACGATCGGCTTGATCGCTCTTAACCACAATTTCGATTTTAATTTTCGGCAAAAAGTCAACTACATATTCAGCACCACGATATAATTCTGTATGACCTTTTTGCCGTCCAAATCCACGAACTTCAGTCGCTGTCATGCCTGTCACACCAATTTCGGATAATGCTTCACGTACATCATCTAATTTAAAAGGTTTAATAATCGCTTCAATTTTTTTCATTTGCGCCCCTCATCTGCTACAGTTTATTAGCCTAATTCTGCCATGTTGACTGTATATGGCAAGTGTTAAATAATTTGTTTATCGTGAAATCCTGAAACAATGGGATAACGTCTGTCCTTACCAAATGCCCTAGGCGTAATGCGTATGCCTGGGGGCGCTTGACGCCGCTTATATTCATTACGGTCCACCATTTGAATAATCCTCGCTACGACAGACGCTTCATACCCCATCGCAACGATTTCGTCAAAGGGCTTATCTTGTTCCACGTAGGCCTCTAGTACGCCATCTAAAATTTCATAGTCAGGCAAACTATCTTGATCCGTTTGATCTTCGCGCAATTCGGCTGATGGTGGTCGATCAATAATGCGTTGCGGTATTATTACTTGATTACGATTACAATAACGAGAAAGTTCATAAACTAAAGTCTTGGGCACATCTTTTAGCACATCAAAACCACCGGCCATGTCACCATACAAGGTTGAATAACCCACAGCCATTTCACTTTTATTGCCCGTGGTTAAGACCATACAATGTTTTTTATTGGAGATTGCCATCAAAATCAGGCCACGGCAACGCGCTTGAATATTTTCCTCCGTGGTATCGCTTTCATAGCCGACAAATTCATCGGCCAAAAGATGATTAAACGCCTCGAAAACCGATTCAATCGCAATAACACGATAATTGATGCTCAGATTTTTTGCTAATTGTTGCGCATCCTCTAAACTCATACTAGAGGTGTAACGCGTAGGTAACATCACCGCTACAACATTTTCTGCACCAAGTGCATCGACTGCTATTAACGCGGTCAATGCAGAATCAATTCCACCGGACAATCCCAACACCACTTGTTCGAATCCATTTTTTCGCACAAAATCTTGAACCCCTAAAACTAAAGCCTGATATGCACCCTCGAGTTTTTGCGGATGAGCAACGACTTGGCAATCCGACCAGCGACTGCCGGATTCTTGAAAACACAATTCGACCGTTTCCACTTGCTCAACAAATGCGGGAAAACGAGCCACCACGTGCTGCTGTTCATCCATTACGAATGAACTACCATCGAATACAAGCTCATCTTGTCCGCCGTGTAAATTCACATAAACCACGGGCATAGGGCTCTCACCAATACGGGCCGCCACCGCGGCTTCTCGTTCACTGTTTTTGCCTAAATGATAAGGTGATGCATTTAAATTTAACATGCATTGCGCACCGGCTTGTTTCGCCGCAGCCATTACCGCTGGCGACCAGATGTCCTCGCAAATACTTATGGCAAAACGAATATTGTTTAGTTGAAAACAAACACAATTCTCACCTGACTGAAAATAACGTTGTTCATCAAACACGCTATAATTAGGTAGACGATGTTTATCATAACTGGCCACAAGTTGAGTTTCTGAAAAAACACTAGCACTATTGTATAACTTACCTTGATGCCAACGCGGATGCCCCACAAGTACTGAAATATTTTTTGCAGATGCTTGGATTTTTTGTAGTGCACGTTCGACTAGAGGCTGCAAACTTGGGCGCAACAAAATATCCTCGGGCGGATATCCACAAATACTAAGCTCGGGAAAAACAATTAAATCCGCCTGTTGTTGTTGCGCTTGTTGAATTCCATCAAGGATTCGTTGGGTGTTGGCTGCAATATCACCGACAGTTAAATTAATTTGGCCTAAGGCCAGGCGAATGACGTTCATGCTCAACCCTTAAAATACGCTAACATCTTACTACCAATATCCAGCGGTGAACGCACAATCATCGCACCCGCCTGTTCCAGCGATTGAAATTTTGCTTTCGCCGTACCGCCACCACGCGAAACAATAGCACCCGCATGTCCCATGCGTTTACCCACTGGCGCTGTCATTCCGGCAATATAGGCAATTACGGGTTTGCGCATATGACGTTTTATAAACATGGCCGCATCCTCTTCTTCGCGACCACCGATTTCACCGACCATAACAATACCTTTGGTCTTGCGATCGGCTTCAAACATTTCCAACACTTCAATAAAACCCATGCCATGAATTTGATCTCCACCGATACCAATTACGGTTGATTGTCCAAGCCCTGCATGTGTGGTTTGCAATACCGCTTCGTAAGTTAAGGTGCCAGAACGCGAGACAATGCCGATAGAGCCAGGACTGTGAATATGACCTGGCATAATTCCTATTTTACATTCGCCTGGAGTAATAATTCCGGGACAATTAGGACCAATTAATCGTGTATTATAAAAATTCAACGCGGCTTTAACTTTCAACATATCGCGCACAGGAATGCCTTCAGTGATACAAACAATTAACGCAACGCCTGCTTCGGCGGCTTCTAATATCGCATCGGTAGCTAAGGCTGCGGGCACATAAATAATACTTGCATTGGCATTGGTTTCATCCACGGCTTCAAGCACCGTATCATAAACGGGCAAACCCAAATGGGTCGTACCGCCTTTGCCCGGTGTGACACCACCCACAAGCTGCGTACCGTAAGCGAGCATTTGCTGTGAATGAAACGTGCCTTGGCGTCCAGTAAATCCTTGGCAAATGACTTTGGTTTTTTTACCAATTAATATACTCATGCTACATCGCCTTGTGCCGCTTTAACCACCTTCTTCACCGCGTCATCTAAACTTTTTGCGATATAGACTTGCAAATCACTTTCTTTAAAAATCTCTTCACCCGTATCTGCGTGAGTACCTTCGAGACGAACCACCAACGGAATCGATAAATTAATTTCTTGAGCCGCTGACAAAATACCTTGTGCTAGTAAATCACAACGCACCAAACCACCAAAAATATTAATTAAGATCGCACTCACTTGCGGGTCACTAAGAATTAGACGAAATGCATACGCCACCCGCGACGAATCCGTATCACCACCAACATCTAAAAAATTGGCGGGATCACCACCATATAATTTAATTAAATCTGCTGTCGCCATGGATAGACCCGCGCCATTCACCATGCAGCCAATATTACCGCTGAGTCGTACATAACTTAAATGATTTCGAATCGCCTCTTGTTCTAGATCATCTTCCTGGCTAGGATCACGCCAGACTTGCAAATCAGTTTGGCGATACAACGCATTATCATCCACACTGGCTTTTGCATCGATCACAGAAAAACTATCATCTTCCATTAAAGCTAGTGGATTGATTTCTAATAGGGTGAGATCCTTATGCACATACAATTGATAAAGTTTGAGAATAATCGACGTGAAAGCCTCGCGTTGTTTGCTATTCAAACCTAATTGAAAAGCCAGTTCACGACAGTGAAACGGTTGCAGACCATTAATTAAATCCGCAGCAACCGACATAATGGCTTCTGGGTTTTGCTGTGCAATTAGCACCATCTCCAAACCCTGTACTCGTGAAGCCAAAACCACCACACGTTCAAGACTTCGATCCAGCGCTAAACCCACATAAAATTCTTCTTTGACCTTTAGTTCCGCCTCAATTAATAGGTGATTAACAGGAAGTGATGCACCACCCGTCTGCGGTGTTTTTAAATGTTTACCCAACAAAGCCTCTGCTTGAGTATGTAATTCGGATTCATTATAGGCTCGTCGAATTCCACCTGCCTGGGCACGACCACCCGCATGTATTTGCGCCTTCACAATCCAAGGCGGTTGGCCAAGACTGCCTGGCACTTGTGCCAAATCAGAAATATCGTCGATAATCAAACCTTTAGGCGTGGGGATGCGAGCGGCAGCGAGTAAAGCTTTGCATTGGTATTCGTGTAACTTCACTTAAACCAAGCTCCTTGCAATTTGCAGTTTGAAACATCTGGGGCTGCTAATTTGAATATGATAGACTGTTTGCGTTTGTTTTGTAGTTTGGATGTCATCACAACCGTGGATAATCCTAAAATCTATTCTCAAAAATCGACTATTCGAGCAAGCCGACTATTACTACTAATAGCAGGACTCATGCTTATCGCGCAACCTACATGGTCATCCGCTTTGGAAGATGGCCAGAACGCTGCTCGCAAAGGCGATTATGCCCAAGCCGCTTCACTTTGGAAACCCCTAGCAAGCGCTGGAAATGCTAATGCCCAATATTTTCTCGCACGCCTCTATCGAAATGGTCGTGGCGTGGAAAAAAACCTGGAACGTGCGTTCGATTGGTTTTTAAAAGCCGCCGAACAAGGCCATGCGCGCGCTCAGTATAATGTAGGTTTTATGTATCAGTTAGGAAAAGGCCGGGCAAAAGATCTGGAAGAAGCTAAACGTTGGTATCAAAAAGCGGCTGAGCAAGGCGATAGTGTCGCACAAACCAAATTGAAACAGCTCAATCAAGAAGGTATGGGCCTGTTTGAATCAACATCCAAAAAAACTGAAGCCTTATCACCAAATCAAGCTTTGTTAATTGCCGCTGCCCGCGGCGCAATCAATAGCGTGGTTCATTTGGTTGAAAACGGTGCTGCAGTGAATAGTCATGATCCATTTGGTTTCACCCCGATAATGTTGGCCACGGTAGAAGGTCACACCGAGCTAGTTAAAACTTTGATTCAATTGAAAGCCGATATCGAATTGAGCAATAACGGCGGCGACACCGCCATAACTTTAGCTTCTCGTTTTAATTATCCGGCAATCGTACGTGTGTTACTAGACATTGATGCCAATACCAATCATACGAATAAAAACGGCGATACGGCCTTACATATTGCTGTTATGCAAGGTCATGAAGAAGTCATCAAAATGTTGGCGAATAATAAAAAAGTAAATATCAATGCGCGCGAACAAATGCAGCGCTCGCCGCTGATTCTTGCCACTATTCGAGGCGACACCTCGACGGTTGAACTACTAATACGTCTGGGAGCGAATCCCAACTTGATGGATAAACATGGCTTTACTGCTTTACATATAGCCGCTAGAGAAGGCCGAACCGCCACTGCCCGCGCACTACTCAATGGTGGAGCACAACCCGATACTAAACAAAAAACAACCGGTGACACGGCCTTGATTCTTGCAGCTAAGTTCAATCGCAGTTCAACATTGCGCGCCTTAACCAAGGCCGGTGCCAATCCAAACAAACTCAATGATGTTGGTAACGCGGCTATTCACATTGCAGCAACCCAAGGGCATTTAAATATAGTCAAAGACCTATGTATATACAACAAAACTCACTTGGAGATTCGTAATCCTGTTGATATGACGCCACTTATGTTGGCAGCTGCCCATGAACAAACCAAGATTGTTCGTGAACTCTTGCGCGCCAATGCCAAAGTTGATGCCACTACTCACGCCGGATGGACTGCACTGATGTTTGCTGCGGATCGGGGTAATACTGCTGCAGTTAAACAGCTTTTGCGTCGTGGCGCCAATCCCAACCAAGATAACCAAGAAGGCTGGAATACCTTAATGCTTGCCGCTCGCAAAGGCAATGCAGCAATGATTAAACTATTACTCGATACGAATGCGAACATTAATGCTAAAAACCGTTTGGGTGAAACCGCTTTATTTATCGCAACAAAATCCGGCAATATTCGTTTAACAGAACTTTTAATTTCAGCCGGAGCCACACCTATTCCATTCAAACTTCCCCGAGGCGAAATTTAATCATCATGAATAATAAAGAAGACTATGCAGAAGTTTTAGACTTTTGGTTTGCGCCTGAAGTTAGTGCTCGTTGGTTTAATGCAACAGCCGAATTTGACCTTGACCTCAGAAACCGTTTTGAAACTTTATGGGATGCCGCAAAAAACCAACAACTCGAATCCTGGAAACAATCCGCAGAAAGTTGTTTAGCACTGGCTATTGTACTCGACCAGTTTCCTTTAAATATGTATCGCAACCAAGCCAAGGCATTTTCTACTGAAGCCCAAGCCATTAGTGTGAGCAAACATGCAATTGATCAAGGCTTTCATTTGCAGCTACCAACACAACAAGTGGCTTTCTTAGTCATGCCATTAATGCATAGCGAAGATTTACAAGATCAAGACTTATCCGTCACAACCTTTGCACAGCTCAATCTTGGCGAGAATTTAAAATTTGCTAAACACCATCAAGCAATTGTTGAGCGTTTTGCTCGTTTCCCTCATCGAAATTCAATTCTTGGACGTAGTTCCACGCCTGAAGAACTGGAATACTTGAACAGTCCCGATGGCTTTAAAGGTTAGAATTAAACCAATCCAATTACATAATGTTGTCATAATATTTGCGTCGTAGGCTCAACTCAAAATAACGATAAAGGCCAATCCTTATGTATCGCCTGAATAAAATAGTCAAGATTTCTTTGCTTTGCGTTATCATACTAAGTCTTATTGCTTGCGCTGAAAAACCATCAGATAACCAGCAAGACAATAACTTAAAGGTTTTACTTTCAAAAGCAGGCGTTAGTGCAAACCAGTTCCAGGTGAGTTATTCCGATGCCAAAGTCGAACTCGGTCGCTTACTGTTTTTTGATAAAATTTTAAGTGGCAACCGCGACATTGCTTGCGCGACCTGTCATCATCCCTTGCTGAAAACCGTCGATACCTTACCATTATCCATGGGTACGGGGCACCAAGGGTTGGGGCCTACACGCGCCTTTAACCCTAGCCGAACACTCATCCCCAGAAACTCACCTGAATTATTCAATCGTGGTCATCCCATTTGGCAAACCCTGTTTTGGGATGGTCGAATTAGTGGAAATGTTAGCATGGGATTTACTACACCTGCAGGCAATCAAACCCCTGTAGGATTGGAAAATATTCTAGCAGCACAAGCCTTGTTTCCGGTCACTTCGCAAGATGAAATGCGAGGCCGTCCTGGCGATCTTGATGTATTTGCTCAGCTCAATGAAGTTGCCAATATTCCTGACGAGAATTTTATAGGCATTTGGGAAAGTTTGTATCAACGGGTATGGGTTATTCCCGCGTATCAGAATCTGTTACGCCAAGCCTACCCTGGCACTGCCGATCAACAATTTAGTTTTGTGCATTTGGCCAATGCCATCGCTGAATTTGAAATTGCCAGTTTTACAAGCTTGAATAGTCGTTTTGACCGATATTTAGTTGGCCAGTCCGATGCCTTAAGCAATAACGAAATAGCCGGTGCACAACTTTTTTATGGCAAAGCAAAATGCGCCGATTGCCATACTGGTTTGTTACAAACCGATCAAGCTTTTTACAATCTAGGCGTACCTCAACTAGGCCCCGGAAAAGATATCGTTCAGTCATTAGATTTTGGTCGTTTCATAGAAACCGCTGTCGCGGAAGACAAATATTGTTTTCGCACACCTTCATTACGCAATGTTGCCCTCACTGGACCTTATATGCATAACGGTGCCTATAGTGACTTACGCATGGCATTATTGCATCATTTGAACGCCATCAGCATGTTGCAAAATTTTAATGTAAACGATCTAGTCGAACCATTCGCATCAAGTGTGAAAAATAATTTGGCAACACAACAAGATATTTTAAACAGCCTGGATGATTATGCCTTGAATCCGCCGCAGCTAAGTGATCGGGAAATTGATTTAATTGTTGATTTCATGCACAGCCTTACAGACCCTGCCGCTCTCGACTTGCAGCACACAATTCCGACCAGTGTTCCTAGTGGTTTAGCCGTGTTTGATTAGTTGATTATTTCCCCCAACTCGGTTTCACGCCTAAGGCGCGTTCAATCATCGCGTATAAACGCCAGACATTTACGAATTGGCGATAACCCGTATTTTCAAATATGGCTACAATAAATAATTTTAAAATATAAATCGGTTTGGGATATAAATGAAACGACATTTCTTCTAGCATTACAGCCACCAGGGAGAGTAAAACACTGAAGCCGACGGCAATCACAAAAAATAGAACAAACACATCCCATAAAATCATACCATTGGCCAAGCCTACAATGACTACAGTAAAACCTAGGATTTCAATCACCGGAGAAAACCATTCAAATACCAACATGAATGGATAGGCAACCCAACCGACCACACCACCATTGCGACTAAGAAATAAATCTTTATTTTTAAATAAACTTTCTGCCAGCCCATGATGCCAACGTATGCGTTGACTGATTAAGCGTTTGAATTGGCTTGGCGCATACGTCCAACAAATAGGATCGGGTACAAATTTAATTCGGTATGTCTTTTTTTGTTGGCGAAAGATTTTATGCATTCGCACAATCAACTCCATGTCTTCACCAATGCAATCCGCACGATACCCGCCAGCTGTTATTACCGCTTCTTTACGAAAAACGCCAAACGCACCTGAAATAATCAACAATGCATTCAATGGCGACCAGCCTAAACGCCCAAATAAAAATGCTCGCAAATACTCAGCCACTTGAAACAGGGGTAGAATTTGTTTAGGCAAGCCCGCGTCATGCAAATAGCCATTTTGAAAACGACAGCCATTTGCAATGCGTACGCTACCTCCTGCGGCGATAGTGCGCGTATCCTCTAAAAATGGTTGTACAACTTTGACTAAACAATCCCGTTGCAAAATCGAATCGGCATCGACAGCGCAAAACAAGCCATATCGTGCCATATTAATTCCCGCATTGAGCGCGTCAGCTTTACCACCGTTTTCTTTGTCAATGACTTTGATTTTTGCATGCGTGCGTGAAACAAAGATTTGTTTGATAGGCATAGATGCTAGATGTTTTCGATAAGCTTCTGGAAAAGGTACCAGTTGAAATGCTTTAATAAGCTTTTTCAGAGTTTCATCACATGAGCCATCATTGACAATAATTATTTCAAACTCTGCATATTGTAATTTCAATAATGATTCAACACATTCCACCATAGTTTGCTCTTCATTATAATCAGTTACAATCACTGATATTGGCAAATAGGCATCTTTACATAAACTATGTAACACCGTTTTGTCATGCGTTTGGCTATAGCGATGCAAATTGACCATGGCAATTAAATTCAACACCACATAAAAACTCTGCAAAATAATAAAGTAGAATAGAAAAAACCACTGTATCACATAGACCAATTTTTCAATCATGGCTTTTGCTCTTTAATCACTTGATGCCAAATATCAATTGCAAATGGGTCTTGAGCGTGAGCGACCACTTGTTCGATATCCCGCTGATGCTGTTTACTGATGCGAAACAATGCTTGTGCTGCACGATAGCGCACCCACCAAGCAGGGTCTGACATTTTGTTCGCCAATAGCGCGGCATCCCGCACATCACCAATGCGTCCTAAAGCACTCACCGCTTGTGAACGCACATGCCAGTAGTCATGCTGACTCAGTTTCAAGGCGACACCACGTCCTTGATTATCGTCAATGGTTTGCAACGCTAAGGTCAATACTTTCGGATCAGGGTGACTATCAATGAGTTCATCAATTCGCCCAAAAGTGTTTGCACATTTTAATTCCGCAATGTATTGCATCATACGAATAAGTTGTTCCTGGTCATCAGGAAAAGGCATCTTGCTAAGAATTTCACAAGTCTCTTTTTTTGCTGTCTCATCCAAAATACCAATGAAATAGGCCACCGGCCATTCCGAATGAAATAGGTAACGCTCTTTAAATTGCAGCAAAGCACCGATTGACATCAATGCTTTAAACGACGCTAATGCTAATGTTGCGTTGTCTGAATTTAACATTCGCACTAAATCATGCCAGATTTTGTATTCTTTTAAATTACCCAAGGCAATGACTGCCACTAAGCGATCCAGCGTACGACCACTTGCGAGTTAAGCCAATGTTTTTTGCAAGCACAATTTAACGCGCCCGCGCCTGTTCTCCCACTTCCTCGTAAACCGAATTCCATAATTGTAGAAAGTGAGCATGATAGGTGCGTTTGAGCTTGGGTAATTGTTGCAGCAATTGCATCGTTGAAGCTAATAAGATAGGTCGCCATAACAAATCGAATTGGCGTTTAATGCGTTTATGTTGCATTAACATTAAACGTAGAAATACGGTATAGCTTAAAATGGCAATAATGGAAATGAAAACAAAATACAATAAATACTCTGCAAACAAAGTAATATTATTTTGCTCTTTTGTATTTCCAGCCAGAATGGCATTGATTAATCCCTATGAAACGGGATACTACTTGCAAAAACAATACTAGATTGGAATAGAATAGTTAGCACTGGAGATTGTTAAAACTTGGCATCAATTTTTGTAAAAAAACACAGGTTTCACCACAGAAATTGTTATTCAAGTTTATTCACTAATAGGTTTCATTGCCGCCTGTGTTTCAGCCACTTGCATGTTGGCCATTAAAGCACCCAAGCCCTGATTAAGCTGCTGCAGATCGTTATCTGAAAGCGCATTGAGTGCATTAATAATCGCTCCTTGCGCAGGACGAGGTGCATCACTCAATACTTCGGTACCACGACTGGTTAAAAATAACTGCACCACACGTTGATCCGGACCACTTC
>JAOUJM010000076.1 GCA_029883265.1 Gammaproteobacteria bacterium | reverse complement strand
CCATAGGACAAAGCCAGCAATTTACAGGGTCGGGTAATGGTAATTTATCCTGGTCAGTTAGCAATACTAATGTAGCATCTATTGATGCGAGTTCAGGTTTGTTAAACGCTATTGCAGCGGGTGAAGTAGAAGTTATACTTACTGATGCTATCGGTAATCTAGTTCGCTCCAGTCCAATCCAGGTTTTAGCGGCCGAGTTGGCTATTAGCGTGCCAAAAACCCAATTGAAAGTAGGGCGTAATATGCAAATTACAGCCTCTGGAGAGCCGCCATTTCAATGGGATGTGAGCAATAATGAGCGAGCATCTATCGATCAGAATGGCGTATTAAGCGCTTTGTCAACAGGGCAAATTAGAGTAATAGTTAAGGACAGTCTTGATCGTGAAACCATTAGCGAGGAAATTACTTTATACCGTGATAGCGAGGATGACGATGATTAAGAATAAATGGCTTAATACAATTTTAAATCGCCGCAAATAATATCGATTTTATCCGCTAAGTCGGGTCCGATCGCGCAAGCCGTCACTGTTGCGTTTCCAGCGAATTCCGTGCGACCACTATCAATAATTAAATGACTTTGTAGGCCTGCATCAATTGCTTGCTGGTGTCGCTTTTTAAGTTCGACTTCCGAATGAACTTGCAAACAAATTTTTGCCATGCCTTGAAATATCCACGTTTGTTCCAAAGTCGACAAAACTATCTGGCATTCGTTTTGGAGGCTTGGGCAATGAATTTTTTCCCTCAAAAATGCCATTGCTGCATGCGCACCCTGGGCGATTTCTTTGCCACGACGCATACGTAAGTCGCGTCGAATAAGTATGATTTGTTTAATGCCTTGCATGATTATCCCTAGTGTTGTTTATTATTATCTTAATAGTTCTGTTAAGCCGCATAATTCTCAATCTAAGCGATTATTTAGCTTAGAAAATTCATTAAGTCACTGACAAAGTACACCGATACTGTTTGGTAATAGTTTTTCGCAACCAATTAGTCAGTCGAATCAATTAACATGTTTTCACGTTTAAGCCTACAACAAAGCATCATTGGTATCATCCTTATTATGGGCGTAATTAGTATTGCCTTGGTTGTTATGGGCGCAAGTGCTTTTAAGCAATTATCCATCGAAAACGAACAAAAAGCATTAACAGAGTTAACGAAATTGGCCGTCGATGAGTTGTTGGATGATTTAAGTGACCGCATGTCGGAGATGGGCAGCGATCTGCAAACCGATGAGCAAATGCTACGTGGTCTTAAGTCTAACAATTATAGCAGCCTGAGCACCCTTCTTAATGATCAGTTTTTCCAATATTACACGACCGCAGGTGTGCTAAAGCTTGAAAAACTTTATGTGTATGACAAATCGTTTCGTTTATTGGCGCAATCAAGTGAAGGTTATGTCATGCCTGATAGAGCTTTGGTTTTATGTGCGCATGCGGCAGACGAGGCAGCCATCCGACGTGGTCCGCTGCGGGTCAAAGCATTAAAACGATTCTGTGTGCAAGATGGATTATCTTTCTACAGCGTGATAATTCCCATTGGTGGACTTGTTCCACAAGCCTATTTGCAAATCGTGGTTGATCCCTCTTATAGTATTAAACCATTAGAACAGAAGATCGGGCATAGCGCGCATTTAATTTACCCGAATGGAAAAGACGCGCATCGCCCATCCAGTTGGCCTGGCCCCGATTTATTGAAGACCTATTTGCAAGCCCACTATGTTTTACGTGATTCGAATTTGCAGAATGTATTGACCATTCATGTGGCTCGCAACATCGGTGATTTTCAACACCAAATCCGTCAAACGGTGATGGCACAAGTCGCTTTGGTCATTATTGTTGTTCTTCCTGCCGTTGTCTTTTCAATTTTGTTACTACACCGTGCTTTTGATCCTGTCAGGCGCATTAAAGAAGCCGCACAACGTATCACTAAAGGTGAATACATTGTTGTTTCAGAGACATCGTTTCCAGAAATTGATGTAGTGGTGAATTCGTTCAATAGTATGATACGCCATATTAGTCACCTGATCCGTGAACTCGAGCAGGAGAATGATTTTCGACGGGAAATTCAAATCGCGCTAAAAGAAAATCAACTGCGTCTAGAGCAGGCCCGCGATGAAGCATTATCTGCAAGCCGCAGTAAAAGTGAATTTTTGGCAAACATGAGCCATGAGATTCGTACTCCGTTAACCGCTATCATTGGTTTTGCGGAAAGTTCACTTGATGCTGACCAGACCATGGCAGAGCGACTAGAAGCATTGCAAACGATTATACGTAGTGGGCGTCATTTGTTAAGTGTTATCAACGATATTTTAGATTTATCAAAAATCGAAGCCGCCAAACTAGAGATTGAACGCATTGCCTTCGAACCATTAGCAATTGTTGAAGAAGTGATGCGCTTAGTAAGAATTCAAGCTGATGAAAAAGGGTTGACTTTAAAAGTAGATTTTCAATTTCCATTGCCGCACACAATCATTAATGATCCATTACGTATTAAACAAGTGTTAATAAACTTATGTAGTAATGCAATTAAATTTACTCAAGAAGGGGAGATATGCATTCGTGTTCATTGCGAACAGGAAAAACAAAAACTCTTCTTTGATGTCGTCGATACTGGGATCGGAATGACACCACCGCAATTAGAAAAAGTGTTTGATAAATTTGCCCAGGCTGACAGCTCAACCAGTCGGCAATACGGTGGGACTGGATTGGGTTTATCATTATCGCAACAGCTCACCGAGCTAATGGGTGGCTGTTTATCCGCGACTAGCACTTATGGTGAAGGTAGTTGTTTTACCGCGAGTGTTTCGACGGGATCTTTGAACCAGGTAAGTTTTATTGAATCCAGTGATCAAATAGTAAAACAGAAAGAAAAGGCGGGTGCAAAACATCATGGGATTTTATTGAGTGGGTGCATACTTGTAGCTGAAGATATTGAAGACAATCAGCGTTTGTTGAAAATATATTTTGGTCGTTTTGGTAATCAATTGATTGTCGAATTTGTTGATAATGGGCAACAAGCGGTAGATCGGGTTTCCGAACAAAACTTCGATTTGATTTTTATGGATATGCAGATGCCGGTGATGGGTGGTTTAGATGCGACAAGAATGATTCGTCAAAAAAATATTAACACGCCTGTGATAGCTTTAACTGCGAACACCATGAGAGAGGATCAGGAACGGTGCTTGGCTGCCGGTTGTAATGAGTTTTTATCCAAGCCAATTGATCGAGACGCGTTGTTGGGCGTATGCCAGAAATATTTGCAAAGCGCCAGTGCGGATGATTCAGAATTTATTTTTTCTAGCTTACTTGAGCAGGGCCCGGAATACGAAGCGGCGGTGGAGAAATTTATTGCCAAACTTCCCGATTATCTAGGTTCAATTCAGCAAGCGACTCAAGCTGGTGATACACCAACAGCTGAGCGAGAGTTGCATAATTTAAAAGGAGTCGCTGGTGGTATGGGGTTTTCACAAATTTCCCAACTCGCCGCAAAAATAGAGTTTCAAATCAAAAATCAAGATTTGGATATGGTGCTCTTACTGGTGGATGAACTAAAAAAGATGAGTCAAAATGTTCGGTTAAAATAATCGCAACAAAAGAAGCTGATAAAAACTACTTTGGGTTTCAACATAAAAACCCAAAGTGCAAAAATCCAATCAATTACAAAGCGTAGATGGTTTCAACAAAACGTTTAAGTTCGGAATATTTCTCATCAAGTTCCCCACTCCAAGAATAATTCATAGGGTGGCCGGTTTGATTGATTGAAAGATAATGGGTTTCTCCTTGATCGTGATTGTCTGATGCTGACGGCCGTTCCGGCTTGTCACAAATGAGTAAACGCACAACGGCTGGATAAAGTTTTTCGTGCCCAATAAATTTTTCTTGAAGAAAGCCATAACACGTGTCGTCAGGTGATTGGTTTTCTACTTGAATCAGATAACCTTCTTCGATAGGTTGAAGATGGAAGTGTTGCTTACCCTGAATACCTTCATCTCGGACAATATCTATTTCGAGCATTTTGATCACCACTCAATAGTTTGAGTTTTCATATTCGATGAATATGAAAAAGCACTAGTGAAGAATTTTCCAATCCTTATGTTTAACTGTTATTGCAGATCTATGGGATTAGAGCAACCATATTTTTTTTATCTGAACCATAAAAAATATCAAAATTTAGAGAAATCAAAGTCAGTTCAGTGATAAAGAATTAACGTCAAGCAATAAAATGATTGAAGAGGAATAACCAAGTCGCAAGCTAATATATTTCACCAAAGTGGTAAAAATATCTGGGCTGATATTTGTCGTTACATTGTGAAGTTTGTGCCGTTACTCATTTCAAACGGACCAAAAATCATAGTTAGTAGCTGGTGTTTCCAATAAATATGTATGGGCGTTGCCAACCCGGAGTAGTGATTCTGTCGTATGTGTGTATATGCGGCCTTATTGAAGCCATTAGAATTTAAAACTTTAAGTTACTTCGCTTTACACTGAGAATTAGGCTATGCCGGTTTTATGGCTTTGGGTTTTTGAGTCTTTGAATTGAGAGGCAAGTGTGCGGTTTGCTAAAAAAAATGTTGTAAAATAAGCCTCACCGAAAACACGTTGAGCGTAAGCCTATTGGGACAGCAAAACCCGCCCGCATTGTCCAGCTATCGTAGCTTAACCCCTTGTTTTAATAAACAATAATATTTTCGAATCAATGCTTGTGAAGCCTAAGTAGCTCTGCTAAACTCCCCTCCCTACTGGTTTGGCACCAAAGATCAGTCACTTAGACTGACGTGTCAAACATTCCCCTATAAAGTGGTAAAGAGTATAATCCCGCTTTTTATGGTCAAGGCGAAAGTGGCGGAATTGGTAGACGCGCTGGATTTAGGTTCCAGTGGGGTGACCCGTGAGAGTTCGAGTCTCTCCTTTCGCACCATATTTCTCGGTGTGTGATGGCGAATCAGCCCACACCAATCGGAAAACAATAGAATATATATAGAGTAGAGGTTAGTCAGATGCAGGTATCGGTGGAGGCCACTGAAGGCTTGGGGCGTCGAATGACGGTTTCTATCCCAGGAGATCGTATTGCCACAGAAGTACAAAAGCGATTACAAAACATGGCGCCGAAGGTCAAACTTTCGGGTTTTCGCCCTGGAAAAGTGCCTTTTAAGGTTATAGAGAAACGTTTTGGACCATCCGTTCGTCAAGAAGTTGTCGGTGATGTGATTTCATCTACTTATTACGAAGCGATCCAGCAAGAGCAACTTAAGCCTGCCGGTATGCCCGCAATCGAAAATCAAGAATTTAAAGAAAACGATGGCATTGAATTCACCGCCGTGTTTGAAGTTTATCCAGAAGTTGAAGTTAAGGGCATCGAACAATTAAAAATAGAGCGCCCGGTTGGATCTATTTCTGATAATGATATTGACGAAATGTTAGAAAAGTTACGTAAACAGCGTGTTAACTGGGTTGATGCCGATCGTGCCGCTCACGATGGCGATAAGGTTACGGTTGATTATAAGGCAACAATTGATGGCGAGAGTTTTGAAGGTGGTGAAGGCCAAGGTTTGTCGGTAACCATCGGTTCTGGCGCGATGATCCCAGGATTTGAAGAGAAAATGATTGGTGTTCAAGTGGGTGAAAACGTTGAATTTGACGTACCTTTTCCTGATAAATACATGAAAGAAGAGCTTGCTGGAAAAATGGCCCATTTTGTGCTCGACATAAAAACCATACAGGCACCGGAACTACCTGAAATCGATGACGAATTTGCAAAAAGTTTCGGAATTGAAGGTGGGCTAGAGGCATTTCGTGTCGATATCCGAGATAACATGCAGCGTGAACTTGATAACGCCATTAATTCAAAGGTGAAAAACCAGGTCATGGATGCCTTATATGAGGCTAATCCTATTGAACTTCCAAAGGTTATGATTGACGAAGAAAATAAGCGTCAACTGCAACACATGCAAGAGCAGCTCAAACAAAGCGGACAGCCTGTCACTGGTAGTGAATACCAGCCTGAGCAGTTTGAAGCACAAAGTAAGCGTCGTGTGGCTTTAGGTCTGATTTTGTCTGAGATTGTTAAAGCTCGAGAGTTAACAGCAGATGCAGATAAAGTACGCCAGGAAGTCGAGTCTATAGCGAGTGCATACGGCGCGGAAAAAGATCAAGTAGTGAAGTGGTATTATGGTAACCGTGACCGCTTGACTGAAGTTGAATCTATGGTTTTGGAAAATGAGGTTGTGGCTTGGGTCTTGGATCAAGCTCAAGTCACTGATAATATGATGACTTTCGACCAGGTGGTGAACCCGGTCAAAGCATAATTTGATAAGGGAAATAGCATGATTGATAGCCAGCATAAAGGTATTGTGCACGCGCCGGAAATGAATTTGGTGCCAATGGTGGTGGAACAAACCGGTCGTGGTGAGCGCGCTTTTGATATTTATTCACGCTTATTAAAAGAACGGATTATTTTCCTTGTTGGCCCTGTTGAAGACCACATGGCTAATCTTGTTGTGGCTCAATTGCTATTTCTCGAATCTGAAAATCCTGATAAGGATATTTATCTATACATCAATTCTCCTGGTGGCTCTGTCACTGCAGGATTATCAATTTATGATACAATGCAATATATTAAACCCGACGTGAGCACATTGTGTATCGGGCAGGCTGCAAGCATGGGCGCATTATTATTGTGCGGAGGCGCAGCGGGTAAACGTTTTTGTTTGCCTCATTCACGCATGATGATTCATCAGCCTTTAGCTGGTTTTCAAGGACAGGCTACAGATCTTGAGATTCATACAAAAGAAATTCTTAAAGCACGTGACCGCTTGAACAGCATAATGCAAAACCATACCGGTCAAGACTTGGATCAAATCCAAAAAGATACGGACAGAGATAATTTTATGGGCGGTGATCAAGCCGTCGAATATGGCTTAATTGATGCCGTATTAACAAGTCGAGCAGAAGCAGGATCAAGCACTTAAGATTGGTTTGCTAGGAGGTAAGCAGCCCTTAAGTTGAAAAAAATATGATAGGCGCAGGTGTGAAGCATAGGAAAGCTGAACCTGTCCTACCAGATTAATAAAACAATGAGGTAATCCTATGAGTGACGATGGACACAATAAGGGTAATAACGGCGACAAGCTGTTGTACTGCTCGTTTTGTGGGAAAAGTCAACATGAAGTCCGTAAGCTCATTGCCGGTCCTTCCGTGTTTGTATGTGATGAGTGTGTTGAACTTTGTAACGATATAATCCGTGAAGAAGTTCAAGAAAAAACACCTTCTGTTCATGGTGCTAAGCTACCAACTCCCCGCGAAATTAACCAAGTGCTTGACGAATATGTTATTGGTCAGGGCCGTGCGAAAAAAATTCTTTCAGTTGCTGTTTACAATCACTATAAGCGACTTGATGCAGGCCTGAAAAAAGACGATGTTGAGTTATCAAAAAGTAATATTCTTTTATTAGGCCCAACCGGTTCTGGTAAGACTTTATTAGCTGAAACCCTTGCGCGATTATTAAACGTACCGTTCACTATTGCTGATGCAACCACATTAACCGAAGCAGGTTATGTGGGTGAGGATGTGGAAAACATCATTCAGAAGCTATTGCAAAAATGTGATTACGATGTTGAGAAAGCGCAAACTGGAATTGTTTACATTGATGAGATCGATAAAATCTCGCGTAAGTCAGACAATCCATCGATTACCCGTGATGTGTCAGGTGAGGGTGTGCAACAGGCACTATTGAAATTGATAGAAGGTACCGTTGCATCCGTACCGCCACAAGGTGGACGCAAACATCCACAACAAGAATTCTTGCAAGTGAACACTGCCAATATTTTATTTATTTGCGGGGGTGCTTTTGCAGGACTGGACTCTATCATCCGTGAACGCACGGAAAAAGGCGGGATAGGTTTTGCAGCAGAAGTTAAAAGTAAGGAAGATTCAAAGAAATCATCTGAGCTAATGCATAAAGTTGAGCCGGAAGATTTAACCCGTTATGGTTTGATTCCCGAATTTGTTGGCCGTTTGCCCGTGATTGCTACTTTAAGTGAGCTTGATGAAGAGGCTTTGGTGCGTGTTTTAACCGAACCAAAAAATGCGGTCACGAAACAATACGCCAAATTGTTCGAACTTGAATCCTCTGAATTAGAGTTTCGTGATGACGCTTTGCATGCCATTGCGCGTAAAGCCATGGATCGTAAAACCGGGGCCCGTGGTTTGCGTTCAATTTTGGAAAACGTACTGCTCGACATTATGTATGAGCTTCCGTCCATGAATGATGTTAGTAAAGTCGTGATTGATGGCGATTGCATTGAAGGTAAATCAGAGCCATTGTTAATGTTTGAAGGTAAAGACGTTGCCGCAGGTGGTGATGAATAAAACAAATTAATATGCTAATAAAAAGCCCGCTAAAGCGGGTTTTTTATTGTCTGTACCAGAGTGCCGCAATAACATCTATTCCAAATATCAATTAAGCAAAAAATAAGCACATAAAAAAACTTACCTTGATTAGGTAAGCTCAGGATATTATTGTTAAAGAACGGAGTGATTGTCACGGAATTGACGGACTCTGTTGGCTTATGGAAGTAGCATGCCATGGAGTTGGTAGTTAATATGGCATTTTTATTATATTTTGGGGCTCATAATGAATATTTGGTGAATTCTTTTTTCACTGGATTAAATTGTTCGCACCTACATTTTTCCTCTATTGCAGATTGTCCATGTGACGAGTTTGCAAAAGCACGTCTGGTGCTCTACCACTTAAAGTCACCCAACGATAATGTGTTGTGTCAATTGAAGTCATTGAAGCAGCGCCATAGCGCTGTGCCGATTGTTGTGACCGCTGAACAAAAAGATGATCAAATTACTACTTGGGCATTGCGTGCACGTATGTGGGATTTGATATTACTCCCAGCTGAATTTAATTATCTAAAACAGAAACTACATTTTTTATTACATGAAACTACTTTTGAAAATCGTGGTGGCAGAGATGTGGTTTTCCCCTGTCAACGACAGCAGGCAGCGCTTAGGCCGGATCGTCAATATGATCGCAGTAAAAAAACCTTCAAAGCAATTCAGTATATGGATGACTTTTTTGCATCGAAAGTACGCCTAGGTGATTTAGCGGGTATGTGTAATATGAGCCCGTCGGCATTTTCGAATACATTCAAACGTGAAAATGGTATTACCTTTAGTCAATATCTACAAAATCATCGCATCGATACCGCCAAGGAACTGTTAAAAATCAAACATAACAGTGTTGCTGAAGTTGCGTATGCCTGTGGTTATGATGATGTGTCATATTTTATTCGGGTGTTTCGAAATGATGTGGGACAGACACCTACGGATTTTCGTAATCATATTGATCTGGGTAATGGCTTTAAACGTTTAGAGAAAGCTTAACGTCGATATTGCGTCATCCAACGACGAAGACATGTATTGCTTAGCACACAAGTTAAGGACTTAAACATCATCAAATAGACAAAACGTCGATTAACTTTAATGGCTTGATGGCTGGTTTCAGTTTGAATACGGGATAAGGTGGCTAAACCAATTATCAAGGGCCACAAAGCCGCTAGCCGTAGACGATAAGCTAGTCGAGGCAAGCTTAGTAAATAATTCTCGGCGGAAGAAAAATAGTTGCTGGCCGTATCTAACCAGATTTGTTTTTGCTGGTGAAACTCAGGACTTTTTAATAACTGCTCGATTTGTTCAGCGTCAATTGTTTTTGTATGTTGCGGCAAATAACAGCGTTGGTTCTCCATGTCTTTTCTAAGGTCGCGTAATATATTGGTAAGTTGCAAAGCTTTGCCAAATTTGATGGCTTCTTGGGTTTGTTTTTCACCTAATTTACTTTTGAGTTGCGGGAAATGGTATAAGCTGATTTCGGTCCAGAATTCACCCACGCAACCAGCAACATTATAGGTGTAGGTCTCTAACTCGTGCGCCTGGGTTAAACAAGTTATAGTCGATTTAGTATTGGTTTGAAAGCTTAACAAATCAAACATCATGCCTTGTAATAATGTATGTAAGACTTGGTTTATGAGCCGTCTTCTTGGTAGGTCCAGTTGGTTTAGCCATTGGAAGATCAGTGGTAGTTTTTCAAGCAATATCTTTTCGCCGGCATGTGGCAACATAGAAATTTCTTCAGAATTGATAGCTGGTGCTAGCGCCTTGCATATTGCTGGGCCTGTTTGGGTTTGGAATGTTTGGATTAATTGTAGACGCCGTTCGATTTCGATTGTGGGACTGTCCGCCAATGTATCCGCTGCCCGTGCCAGTAAATAAGCAAGCGAGACATCTTCTCGCATGCCGTGGGGTAGAACCCTCATGCTTAGATAGAAACTACGTGAGACGGATTTTAGAATTGATCCTATAAAGCTTTGGTATTCGTGCTTATTATTCATATTAGGTAGGTAAATAATTGATAATCATGCCTTATTCTAGGATTGCACTGGCCTCGGGTCAATCATTGTGCACAATTGATGGTTTTTGTAGTTTTGCTGAACGTTAAGTGAATCACGGTAAAAAATTTTCAATCCCGTATAGTTTATACCAGAAAGCCGCCCACAAGGCGTTATAGGCCAGACGACTAGAGAAAACCAAGGTATGACTATGACTTTTATCGACCGTTTATTTATGTGGATGTTTGTGAATTTAAGCTTTTTCTTATGGATATTAATTAAATCCCCGCTTGCCACATAAACTGAATTCACCTCTCTCCTACACTCATGCCCCGATGATTCGGGGCTTTTTTTATTCAAACCTAGTCAATCACAGCTTTTCCCAGTGATATAGGCTTGTTAAAATGATTCTTATTTCATAAAGGTTGGGAGCTAATATGTCAGGTTTACGTCTGTTTGTTCTAACAATGCTATTCCTGCTTTTACCGCTAACAGTCTTAGCCGGTGATCCCGTCGTTGGAAAAAATATTTATACCCGTCATTGTATGGGCTGTCATGGCGCGTCAGGTGCTGGCATGATGCCGGGACTGCCTAACTTTTCCAGGGGTGAGCAATTATTCAAAAGTGATAATGAGCTAATGGATACGGTGAGAAATGGTAATGGTGTTATGCCGAGTTTTGGTGGGCTAATTAGTGAGGAAGAGATTCGCGACGTGGTCGCTTATCTGCGCACGTTTTTGTGATACGTTGTTACCCAGGTCTACTGATTCTTTGCAGTGTGTTACTCGCGTGTTCGCCCTCACAGCAAACACCTGCCACATCCAGTCAAGCTAACGCAAAACAATCTACGGATTCTTCAATCTTAGAGGTCGTTGAGACTTTTAATGTTGGGAAAAATGTTTTTGTGCGTGCGATGCAATTTGATCCCCAAGAAAACCAATTATGGATTGGTACATCCGTGGGTGCGCTGCAAGTGGCGTTGCCCGATGGTAATGTAATCAGCACACAAACCCGCGAAACAGGTTTGGCCAATGAATATGTATTTGCGATTCAGGTCGACCGCGAAGGTCGAAAGTGGTTTGGCACTAACGGTGGTGGGGTGTCTCAATTCAAAAATAATCAATGGCGCACCTATTTTCCCATGCATGGATTGGCTGACTATTGGGTTTATTCTTTTGTTCAGGCGGCAAACGGCGATTTGTGGATCGGTACCTGGAACGGTTTGTCGCTATTGAATCCCAGTACTCATGAGATGAAAACCTATCGCCAGGAACTAGTGAATGAGTGGGTTTATGGACTGGCCGTGGATAGCAAAGATACGTTGTGGATTGGTACGGAAGGTGGGATCAACGCATTTGATGGTAAAAACTGGCGTGTGTGGACTCATGCTGATGGTTTGGGCGCGGCGAATAAGCATAATTTACCATTCAGCAGTAACACGGGCCTAGGTACACGCAATCGCCACGATTTATCCGTATTGGTAGGCACGGAATCCAGTTATAACCCTAATTATATTTTTTGTGTGAGTGTAGACGATCAGGATCGAGTCTGGGCTGGTACCTGGGGTGGTGGCGTGGCAGTTTTTGATGGAAAACAGTGGAGCAACTATAGTCAGGAACAGGGTTTGGCTGGGGATATCGTGTATAGTATGGCCTTGGGTAAAAATGGGCATTCCTGGTTTGGAACCAACCAAGGGCTCAGTTATTTCGATGGTAAAAACTGGCATAGTCTGGGGAAAGCACAGGGTCTATTGGACCAACATGTTTATGCCGTCGCACTTGATAATCAAGAAAATGTTTGGGTGGGAACCCGACATGGCGTAGCACGAGTTCGAATTAAATCATCAGTTCAGTAGTAAAGCGTAGGTGGGTGTGTGAAGTTAGATAGTAAAAGTATGGTGATATTGGTATTAGCAGTTGCCTTGGTCGCGTTGGGCGCATACACCTTAGGATTAAAACAATCCACTACTTCTGACGGAGAGTCACAAGTCAGTCATGCGCCAAATTCAAATTTACCGGCAGCTCATCCACCCTTGGCTGAAACGAATCAAACTAATAAGAAATTTAGTCATTTTCGTGTAGGTAATCGTAATGTCAAAGGCATTGCTGCAGATGATGATATTGTTTGGGTGGGTACCTCCGGTGGTGTGATTCGTTATGAATTGAAAACGGATAACTACGAGTTGTTTGATGTTGCCAGCGGTGCATTGCTAAGCAATGGTGTGTTTCACGTGAGCAAAATTGATAAGCAATTATTTGTGGGTACCTACGGCGGGGGTTTATCCGTTTATACGCCGGACCAAAAAAACTGGCGCAACTACAATATTCCACAAGGGCTTGCTGATCAATTTGTTTATGACGTGCAAAAAACAAAAAACGGTGATCTTTGGATAGCAACTTGGTCGGGCGCCAATCGGGTTAACCAAGGTAAGCTTGATGATGCCAGTGCCTGGCAAACGTTTAATTTGGAAAACACACAAGGTGGGTTGCCGAATGATTGGGTTTATGCGGTAGACGAAGATTCGAAAGGTGGATTATGGTTTGCCACGGAAAAAGGTGTGGCGCATTATGCTAATGGTCAATGGAACAATTGGCAGCATAGTCACGGCTTAGGTGCTGCATACGATATTGTTAAAGATGATATCCGCTTCAAATCGGACCCGAGTAAAGCGTCGAGCCATCATGCACGTCAACGTGAGGAGCAGGGACTGAGTAATGCCAAGGGCGCCTATAACCCAAACTATGTGGTGTCCTTAGAAGTTGATGCAGAAGATATGGTCTGGGCGGCCACCTGGGGTGGTGGATTAGCGCGCTTTGATGGTAAGACTTGGAAAAATTTTACAGTTAAACAAGGTTTGCCATCGAATCATGTTTTTATGGTTAAGCTGGACCAGCAAAAACAGTTATGGGCGGGCACTAGCCATGGGTTAGTTAAAGTTAATGGCCAAGGAAAAAGTTTTAGTGTGATGACGCGTAAAGACGGCTTGTTTTCTGATAACGTGTTTTCTTTAGCAAATGCAAACGATGGCAGTATGTGGGTAGGCAGTTTTGGTGGCGTCGCCCGCTTAAAAGACGCTATGTAGTTTAACCATGATGCTGTTGAAAGGATTTATTTACAGCATCATTTTCAATTTTATGTTGATCGGTTGTACCTCAACTGATCAGCAGTCCTCGTCCAAAAAAATTACCTGGCAAGCCATTTCAAAAAACCTGCAAGCACGTGCAGGCGCAGCATTAGTCGAGCACAATAATTTTGTATATTTGATTGGCGGTGTCGATGGCAAAAATTATTTAAACTCGGTTGAGTTTGCGTATATAAATGCGCAAGGTGAATTAAGCGCATGGCAGTTTACCCGTGAAATGCCACAAGCGCGTGGTTTTATTGATGCTGTCGTTTTTGCGAATCATGTTTATGTTGCTGGTGGTGCCAATGGACAACACGGAAAGAATTTATTATCCACCGTTATCCGTGCGCCCATAAATACTGACGGGAGTTTGGGAATGTGGCAGCAAATGTCAGAGACCATGTTGGTACCTCGTCGCTGCAATAAATTATTTCTCTGGAATAAACAATTAATCGCCGCCGGAGGCTTTGCAGGAAGCTTGCTTGATACTTTGGAGGCTAGTCATTTTGATCACGATGGGTTTTTAGGTGAGTGGCGTTTATTGGAGAACAAATTATTAGTGCCGCGTTATGTTAATGCAATCAAGCAAAGCGGTGATTATGTTTATGTGCTCGGTGGGCATCACGCCAGTTTGGGAAAGGGACTCGATAGCGTGGAATACCTAGCCTTAAAAAATAATAATTCACCCTGGATGGCAACTCAGGCCATGAGTCAATCGCGCTATGGCCATAGCGTGGCAACGAATGGAAAATTTTTATATGCATTAGGTGGAATGGATGCCGCTACCTATTTAGAAAGCATCGAATATAGCGAGTTAATGTCAGATGGAACACTTGGGTCATGGAAAATTGTACAGGTTTTACCCCAAGCCATGGCAAATTTTACTACACTTATCAAAGGTTCCTGGATTTATATTTTTGGTGGTGCTTATAAAGAAACCTATAATCAACAAGTGTATCGTGCACTTATTCATGCTGATGGTCGAATTGGTTTTGAGGGGGGATGGGCAGAACCGCAGACGCTACAGATTCAATCCAATCGAAATGAGAATTTAACCCGCAGTGGTCGTGTACTTGAAGTTATCAACAGTCCCCAGTACAGTTTTATCCAGTTGATCGAATCCAATGGGCAAACCCTATGGATCGCAAGTAATCGAATACCTTTGGAACCTGAGCAACGTATTCGTTTTAGTGAGGGGGCGTTGATGAAGCATTTTTTCAGTGCTAGCTTGAATAGACAATTTGATGAAATCGTTTTTGTTAGTGCCGTAAAGGCGTTGGACTAGACATTAAATCGCAAGCCAGTGTTAAGTATTTTAATGGAAAATGGACTTTTTTTATTTCTTGATGCGCTAGAGTAGTTTGGGAGAAGGATGCTAAAGCCGAATGAAAAGTTTAGGCACTCGACTAGCGGTAGTCATTAGTAGCATATTATTTTTTCTTATGCTGATTGTCGGTTTATGGTTAGATCATCGCATTGCTCAAACCATACAAGATGATAGTGTAGAATTTGCCGAAGTACATGCCAAAACCATTCTAGGTAGTTTAAAAACCATTATGTTGAATGGCAACGGCACCTTGACCCGTGATTGGTTGGATCGACTTTATGGTGTCAACGGCATCGAAGACATCAATGTTTTACGCACCGATGGTACGCCCGCTTTCACAGATCTCGATACCGTGAGCGCAGTAAATGAGTTTTTAGGACAACCACGTTTTACCCGACAAGCCGTTAAAATTCGTGAGGACTTTAAGCCCGTCGATTCTGGCTTAATGCAAAACGTTTTATCCGGAAAAACCACTATCAATCTGGGTCGACCTGATCAAATCAATGTTTTATTACCGATTCAAGCCGACGTGGAATGTTTAACTTGTCATGGATATGATTTTGGACGTTTGCGTGGTGTATTAACCTTATCAATCGATAACTCCAACACTTTGCGCCGCATAAATTCAACTCGTTTAGGTTTATGGACGTTTGCCTTGTTATTAGTCATCGTCTTAGGTTTGGCCTTATGGACTGCATTGAGGCTCAATGTGCTTGCGCCGATTGCAACCCTGCGAAATGCCCTAACGCTCGCTGGTTTGGGAGAGCGTACTGCCTTGATGCCGATTGGAAGGCAAGATGAAATTGGTGATTTAGCCAATGTGTTTAATGCCATGCAAGCCGCCTTGCGAGATAGTGAGGAACGTACTCACGCGGTGATGGATAACGTAGTCGATGGCATTATTACGATTCGCGCCAATGGTAAAATAGAATTAGCCAATCCTGCGGTGCATCGAATTTTTGGATATCAAAATGATGAATTAGTTGGCAAGTTTATCAGTTCGTTAACACCCGATAACTTTTCGAATGACGAACACACGATTCTCGGTGGTAAAAACCACCAAGTGGTGGGTATCGCTCGTGAGCTAACGGGTAAGCGTAAAAATGGTTCGGTATTTCCCATGGATGTTGCCATCAGTGAAATGCAACAAGGCAATGAAATATATTTTGTAGCAATTATCCGCGATATTACCACACGCAATGCTCATACCGCAGCATTACGTTATCAAGCATTACATGACGCCCTAACCGACTTACCGAACCGAACCTTGCTATTAGACCGGCTGCAATTTGGTTTGCGAACGGCGCAACGGGAAAGACAGTCATTGGCTTTAATTATGATGGACTTGGATCGTTTTAAAGAAGTCAATGACACCTTGGGGCATCAGGCGGGAGATAAGTTACTCCAACATATCTCCCAACGCTTATTGGCCTTGTTACGCGATTCCGATACAGTCGCACGTTTAGGTGGTGACGAGTTTGCAGTTTTATTGCCAAACGCCGATGCAGCAAAAACGATTTCTACGGCACGGCGCATTATCCAAGACGTGCAAAAACCCATAATTGTGCAAGGTCAGACTTTGAGTGTTGGTGCGAGTCTGGGAATTGCATTATATCCTGCGCACGGCGATAACGCCGTGGTGTTAATGCAACGTGCAGATGTTGCCATGTATGTTGCCAAACGCGGTAGTCATGGATTTTCCGTTTATGACCCTCATCAAGATCAACACAGCTTACGCCAACTTGCAATCGGTAATGAACTGACGAACGCTATCAATGCAGATCAATTACTTTTGCATTATCAACCAAAAATTTGCTTGGGAGATCAGCGTGTGGTGGGGGTCGAGGCTTTAGTTCGCTGGCAACATCCGCGTCATGGTTTATTAGCGCCTGATGAGTTTGTTCCATTGGCTGAAGAAACCGGTCAAATCAAACCATTGACACAATGGGTGCTGGAATGTGCTTTACGTGAATGTAAACTTTGTTTGCAAACGGGTTTGAATATTCAGTTATCGATTAATTTATCCGTACGCAATCTTACCGACAGCCGTTTTGCTGATGATTTAGTTATGCATTTAAATCGTATGGGCATGTCACGCGAACGTATTAAACTGGAAATCACCGAAACTGCTTTAATGGTAGAGCCAGAAATTTCAATTAATGCCTTGCATCGTTTAAACGATTTGGGTTTTGCATTGGCTATTGATGATTTTGGTATTGGCTATTCATCCTTAGCCTATCTAAAACGACTACCGGTACATGAGCTCAAAATTGACAAATCCTTTGGTCAATCTCTAGCAATGGAATCCAATAGCATGGTTATTGTGCGCTCAACCATCGACATGGCACATCAGCTGGGATTAACCGTTGTGGCTGAAGGTGTTGAAACTAAGCAAGCCTTGGATTTATTAAAACAATCGGGTTGTGATGCGGTTCAAGGTCGCTATATCGCGGCGCCTATGCCGATGCAGGACATGATGCAGTGGATGCAAGATAATGCGACTATGTTGCAGCAGCCGGTTTAGTGTTTAACTAGCAAGGGTAATGCTTCAATTCCACTGGGCAGAAAAATTTCCAGTTTACGAAAAAACTGATCAATCATATAAACCCGTCCTTGTTCGTCCACGTCAATACCTGCGGGTAACATGAATCGCGCGGGCCCACCTGAGGTGCCACGATCACCGACATGTAGTAAGAGCTGGCCTTGAGGCGTGAAAATTTGAAAGTTTCCAAATGCCGTGTCGACCACGTAAATATTGCCTTGGGAATCACTGCTAATACTTTTCGGTCGCGAGAATTGACCTCCGCGGCGGCCGATGCTTCCGAATTGGGATTTATAAATTCCGTTGTGACTAAAACGTTGAACCCGAAAATTACCGCTATCAATCACAAAAAAATCTCCATCAGGTGTAACCGTAATACTCAGTGGAATATTGAACTCACCATCTTGAGTTCCACGGTGTCCGACTTTCTTAATTAGTTTTCCACTTTGACTATCCAGGATTAACACATGGTGGTCGTCGCTATTGATCCCGCCGGTTTCAACCACATAAATTTTTTCACCATTATTGGAAATGGCGATACCAGTAGGGCGTACAAAATCCGCTGGACGACCAATTTGGCGCTTATATTTACCTTCCAGGTCAAATACGGCAATGCGTTTGGCGCTTATGTCGACCACAAATAATTCTTGCAGTTGTTTTGAAATGACGATACCCATGGGCTTGAGCAGCATTCCTTTGCCTTCGGTGCCAATAATTTTAAA
>JAOUJM010000358.1 GCA_029883265.1 Gammaproteobacteria bacterium | reverse complement strand
TCCTACGCAATATTCTGGAGGCGCATTACCAAGCCTGGATATACCGAAAAGCTCCCCAGCAAGAGCAAGAACAACTAGAAGACCGAGCTTTTCTAACAATGGGCCAACCTATGTTTATCGCTGCCCTGTTTGCCAGAAAACCTTCAAGCGAAAAAAACAGGACTCCAGACTAAATGCTCATAAAACAAAAGAAGGCTATCCATGTTCCGGCAGAATAGGGTATTTTGAGGAAACAAAATATTAGATATTAAACGTATCAAATGTCCGCTATTGGTCGAAACTATCACCTAATCTCAAAATGTCGAACTTATTGAGATTATTGATTTTGTACACGATTTTTCCCCGCTATCATTTCCAGTAATTTCTGTATTGACAGAAATGTCTGAATTACCTATAGTCAAATCATGAAGCTAAATCCTGTAGCACAACAATTTATACTGCATTGGGGAGAGATGGGTTCCAAATGGGGAGTCAATCGTACCGTTTCCCAAATTCATGCTTTGCTTTACTTAACAGGCGATCCCATTCCGGCTGATGAAATCACCGAAACACTTGGCGTAGCGCGCTCAAACGTGAGCAACAGTTTAAAGGAATTGCAAAACTGGAATCTTATTCATGTGGTTCACATTATGGGCGACCGTCGGGATCACTTTGCCACTTCCGGCGATGTTTGGGAGCTCTTTCGAACCGTCGTCAGGGAACGCAAAGAACGTGAATTTGATCCAACTATAGGCGTACTTCAAGACTGTCTTACTAGCAAGGATTTGAAAAAAGAAGATGCCGTGGTTCAGCAGCGTATTAAAGACACGCTTGCATTGATGGTCTCGCTTTCAACGTGGGGAGATCAAATGCTGAAGCTGGAGCCTGCCACTTTAATGAAGGTGATGAAACTAGGGGCAAAGATTCAAAGCTTACTGTCTTCTAATAAAGGCTGAATTTTTTTGATTTAAAATTTCTGTAAATACAGAAATTACTGAAATCTAAAAATAGATTGTGGCATGTTCTATCTAACAAATTGTGAGAGTGGCACAGTGTTTCAGTCAATGACTTAATTCTAATTACTATCTTAATTTCAATTATGATGGAGAAGTGCGATGGATATGATGAACTGGGTACTAGGACTATTAATCGTACAAGGTATTCTGGGCGCCTTTGATACACTGTATCATCATGAACTAACAATAGCGCTACCTCGCCGAGTGACTGCTAAAAAGGAATTAATGATTCACTCGGTGCGGGCGATCTTATACGGCGTCGTGTTTGCGGCTATTGCGAACTTAGAGTTTCATGGTGTTTGGGTCGTCGCCATCCTTTCGTTGATCCTCATTGAAATTGGCTTGACGCTATGGGATTTTGTTGTCGAAGATAATAGTCGAAAACTCCCAGCCAGTGAACGCGTTCTTCATACCGTGTTGGCTATAAACGGAGGAGCGTTATTTGGTCTTTATACCTTTCAACTTTGGCAGTGGTCACACTTACCTCCAGCTTTAGTCGGCGTTGATTATGGTTGGCGTAGTATGGCGCTTAATCTATTTGCCGTCGGTGTTTTGATTTCCGGTGTTCGAGATGGCATAGCTGCGATAAAGCTTGGCAGCCTAAAAAAGATGCCCAATCCGTTTCGTAACCTCAAAATGCAACGCGTTTTAGTGACCGGTGGTACTGGTTTTATCGGCGAAACATTGGTTAATCAGCTTCTAGACGCAGGGCATGAGGTAACGGTTTGGGTGCGCGATCCTATTCGTGCGGCATATTTATTCACTAGTCGTGCGTCCTGTGTGTCGAGTCTAATGCAGATCAATCCGTGTAAACAGTTTGACCTTGTCATTAATCTCGCTGGCGCACCGGTCGTTGGTCCGCGTTGGAATGCAAGCCGTAAAAAGTTGCTTTTGTCGAGTAGACTCGATACGACTCAAGAACTGATTAATTGGGTAAAACAAGCGGAAATAAAACCTGACACTTGGATTCAGGCATCTGCGATTGGTTACTATGGGGTAAGAGATGAAAGCGAGCAACTCAGTGAAGATAGCAAGAAAGGTGAAGGCTTTATGGCTGAACTCTGCGATCAATGGGAAAGTCTTGCACGTTCTGTCGATTCATTAGGGCTAAGACGTATCACACTTCGCTTTGGTCTCGTATTCGGGCCAGGCGGCGCATTACCTCCTTTAGTGTTGCCTCATTATTTCGCCTTGGGTGCAAAATTGGGTAGTGGTCAACAAATGATGAGTTGGATTCATCGACAAGACCTTCTCAAGCTTTTTGCTGAAGCAATCACAAATCATACGATGCAGGGAACCTACAACGCGGTGGCGCCAGATTCGATAAGTCAATCAGAGTTTGCGCGCGCGGTTGCAAAGAAACTAAAACGTCCCTTTTGGCTCACGATTCCTGCAACTCCATTGCGATGGTTGCTGGGTGAACTAGCTCAGTTGTTTGCCGATGGCCAATACGTTATACCCAAACGTTTGCAAACGGAGAACTTTACATTCGACTTTCCAACACTTGATTCTGCTTTGGAGGATTTGATTTGAATACGACACTTTATCAAAAAGCATTGGGTGAAGAATTCAAACAGCTTTCTCCCTTGTTGCGGCAATTCCATTCAGAATTAGAAACGAATTGGGTGGGTGAATCGCAAATCGATTGGAGCAGCCGAAAGCTGATACGTTTATTGCTGCACTTGGGTGGACTGCCTAGAGAAGCTTCTAAAGAAAAACTTACGATGCGAATTAAAGTGAGAAATAAAACGGAACTGTGGATGCGTCATTTTGGAAAAAAAATGATGAAATCGAAACAACGATATAAGGGAAATACAATACGGGAAAGCTTTGGGCCGTTTACACTGTTTTTGGTGACTCATGTCAAAGAGTCTTCTCTGTATCAACGTTGTTTTCGAAGCAAAATATTTGTCATTCCCTTACCCTCATTTTTCAGGTTTAACATTGACGCCTATGAGTGGCAGGAAAATGATCGTTTCAATTTCCAAGTTAACATTGGTTTCGCATCAGTTAGGTTAATTCATTATCGTGGTTGGCTAGCTCCCGCAGAAGAGTCAGTATGATAGTGCAACCGATTGTCGTGATATTGGAGGTCTTATGAATAAGGAACGCATTTTTCGAAATGTATTTTTACTTGCGGCAATTTACAACATCGGTTGGGGTAGCATAGTGTAAGCGTAGATTAAACTGCACTAACATTCTAAACAATCAGCCTATCACCCACCCGTATATCATAAAGGACATTTATGTCGCACATAAAACCAACTTAATATATGTGGTAATTGTTGTTTTAGACCTACTGAAACTCTTCACTCACGAACCCACGTGTCACGCTTTTCAGTTCCAGCATAGCGTGACACCTTGCGGCTAAACCCTTGTCGTTATGCTAAAATATCCATCAAATGGAGATCTTCCTGTAAATGAATAGCGAGACAGCGGGTCTCGCTGATGAAACTGTTATGTGCGCATACATTGCCTAGAAGAATGAGGCGGAAGTGAACTCGACAAACTAATTTTAGCTGCCCGAGCGAAAAAAGACAGACACAAATGAAAATAAATGATAAGAAAAGCGAAGTAAAAGAGCGCAGTTAAGCTCGCTTAAACTGACGAACTTTTACTTCGCTTTTCTCACAAGAATTTTCGGCGAGTCTGAGCAAAGCGACTCGATCAGCGAAACCGGAGTCGCCTTCACTACCGCGGCGAATTAAGGCAACGACTGTCACATAACAATCCACTTGATGGGACCGCAAACGTGAGAGAACGAAAGCAAAGATTAACGAAGAACACAATTATGCTTATTAATAATGTAGCGGCCCATCAGCTTAATCGTTATA
>JAOUJM010000327.1 GCA_029883265.1 Gammaproteobacteria bacterium | reverse complement strand
CTTCGAATAATTGATCCGTGCGCACCTGTGTGATGGCGAATGCTTGTTGATAGAGTTCAATCAGTTCCTCATCCACTTGCGGACGCTGCATTAGCGGAATGGGGTATGAATCATATTTTTCTTCTATGCTCAGTAAAAAAATATCCGCATTTGTCCCCGCCAATGTTTGCATATGACTCACATATTGCAAACGAATTTCCCTGGACAAGGCCGTTAGTGCGACAGGATCATAAATTGCGTGGATTTCACCAATGTCTTCGGGATTCAGTGAAAAAATATCGCCGCAGAAAATGCGAATGTTTTTATATTGCCAGCAATGAAACAGGCCGACTTGTGTTTTTGTGGCGGGTAGGCGATTTTCTTTGAAAAAAGTTTGAACCGCATTTTGATTAAGCTCTACCCCGATCACCTCAAAGCCTTGCTCCGCTAGCCACAACATATCCAAACGCTTGCCACATAAAGGCACGAGAATTTTACTACCCGGCGCTAAACCTAAATTAGGCCAATAACGAATCAGTAAATTATTGCCATTGGACTGGTGAAATTCATGGTTTTCCCGATCAACCAAAAGCTGGAACCACAAATGATTATCGTGTCGTTGGCTCATAGGAAATTAGTGTTTGCTTGGTGCAACATCAGAAGTCCCAAAAGAAAAATGTAGAATGCAAAAACCAGGTCTGATTCATAGGATATCAATTTTCAAAAAAAACCAGGCCGAAACAGTCAATGACATTAGTTTACCATAGAATGCGTAGTGGCAGGCTGTGGCTGGTGAAAAACCAGATGCTAAAGCGTTTATGAAACTATTGGCGCTGCAGCTTGAGGCAAAAAACACGGGCCAGCGGGTAGCGGGCGCGTTGTGATTATTAAGACTGCTGCCCCGTGGGAACTGGCTATGGCTTTGTTACAAGGTGTTGCTCAAATTGAAACACGTCTTTGCTCGCCGGATTTACTTTGACTTCAATCCAAGCAATAGAACTAGCGCCAAAGGTTTCCACGCGAGTGAAGTTAGGCAAGAACTCATCGGCTACACCCGCCTTGGCAGGTAGTTCGGGTTTATCAATACGAAACCAGTGCGAGTCACCGTGGGCCAAGACCACAGGTTTGGCAAATGCTTTGATGCGAGCACTTAGTGCGATTAGAAATTCATTAAAGCCCGGACGATTAACCGCACCATTGGCATCACGTTGTAACAACCATTTGTATTCCAATTTTGGATTTGCGTGAATCATTAAAAACACACCGGCCATTTTGTTTTGTTCGGCTTGATCAAATGCCCGATTCATCCAATGAACGGCGGCTGCGGTGCGGCGTTGCACTTCTTTGTCATTTGCTGATGTGCGCTCGGCGCCACCCGCAGGATCAAAAGCTTCAAGCCCATTTTCACTACCGACGATGTGCGCCGTGGCGAACATCACGTTTGCACGTCGCCACATTACATTTTCTACAAACTCAGAAAAATTCTTATCCCGCGCTTGTGACATTACCCGCATGGGCTTGGCCAAGGTTTTTCCTGTTTCACTAAAAAATATTTTACGCAACTTGGCAAGGCGTTCCAATGGTTGAAAACCACCGGCTTTAAGCCGATGACAATCGGTCCATTCATTATCACCTAAGGTCAGAATGAATGGTTTTTCAAATTGACTATAGCGCGCATAACGATCATTAAACATTTCATCGGAGCACAAAGTAGAGCCACTTTTGATATCTCCCGCATGTAAAACAAAACGAAGTGCATCATTAGCATTAATTTCATCACGCAAGGCATCAAAAGCCGCATCACTTGCACCGGGTAAAACAGCGTAGGGCGTGTCACCGATTAAGGCAAAACTAAAAGCGGTTGTATTATTCTTTTTATCATCATCGGCGTTCACGCTGCTTGTTAGCAGAGCATAGACTAGAATCAAACAACCCAACAATAAAATTTTGGCCTTCATGATACGCGCTCCTCAAGCAAAGAATAGTCATCACTGTGACGCTGCTAAATGACAAGTCTATGACAGCACCATGACAGGTTTATGAACTTGGTAAAAAAGTCTGAACATGCTTGAATTTCAAACCACGCATCCATGCAGACAACAATGAGTCTGACAGCGGGGCAGGGAAAAGCCCCGTGTTTAACTCAACTATAGGCTTAGCCTAGATCACTCCAGGGGCTATTGCCATCAAGTATTTTGCAAATTGTCTGAAATGAAACTTTTATTGCAGCGTCGTTTTACATAAAATTAGCGTTTGAAAGTGCATTGATTAGGGGTTATGCGGGAATAGCCCTATAGAATACGGAAATTTAACGCTAAAGGTTTTGTAATTTAATACTTTATTTCAGCGACAATCGATAAAAGCCGCATAACAATAATTAAGGGAGTAATGATAATAATGAATACTAATGAAATACCGCACTACGACAGTCCCGAATACGATATTTGGTTGCAAAAACTGGATAGTGGTTACCTGCGTACAGTGTTGGCCGCCGGCAACGATGTTGATGCATTGCGCTATGTGGTGATCGATGCAACCGATTACACCACCGCGGATTTTAATCCCAATGATATGAGTTTAGATGAGCTAGTCGATACGCTGGCTGCCTTGCTTTGGGCAAAAAAGATTTATATTGATCGCGAAAACCTGCACGTTGGATCACCACAAAGTTGGTTCGTGCATTCAAATGCTGTGAGTTATAGCTATGGCAATGCAGTGCGCCAAAGCATCGAAACCGCAGAAGAAGAACAATCCTCTCGGCCACAAGCGGCTTTGGAATCTCCCTCAGCCTGGTTAGCCTTGGAAATACTTCATCAGGAAACCGCAGAGCCGGTGAAAAATGTAAAAATTCATGTGACGGTACCCGAGGGCTCACAAGCAGCAAGTGCAGAGCGAAAGAGTTGTGATCAAGGTAAAATCGATTTTCATCAACTTAAAGATGGGCGCTGTCAGATTACATCAGACGCACAAAATCTGCATCACGAAAACACAGTCAAATTTAGAAAAAAACTCAACAATAAACCCGCAGCCCCTAAACAACCCCCCGCAAAAACAGGCGATCAGAAGAAAAATGAAAATGCTGATCTCGCCGTCGTCAACGTGCGTCATCACAAAATTAAACCCGGCGATACACTCACCAGCATCGCTGGAAAATATGGACTCACTGAATCCGAAATCAGTATTTTTAATTGGAACAGCGAAGACCCAAAAAAAATAAACCAAGCCATGGTCGCCGAACTCGGCGGCATCGAAACCGATAACGGCGAAGTTATTTTTATCAACGGCATGGATCACGGTGAACTCCTCATCCCACAGCCCTGGTCATTACCCTCGGTTCACACCGGCAGCACCCATTATCTCGGTGTCACCCCCGTCATCGCACCCATGGAAAAAAATGCCATCTACGTACCCGAATGGCAGACGTTTATCACTTTGTCTGACGAGGAGTATAAACAATTTAGAAAAGATGCGGATGATGCAAAACAACTCGCACAAGCCGTTGCCGATGCCACTGCGAAGCTTAAGCCACCCGATCCGGAAGGCAAAATAGAAGTAGTACAGGACAAAGCCGTGGTGGAAGAAGTAGTGAGTGCGAAAGAAAAACTCGCAGCCTTTCTTGAAGAACACTCGCCAAAAAGTGATAGCGATGTTAAAAACATCAGCAAAGGCGCTAAACCCGCACCACTACTGCAAGCCTGGGACTTCCAAGGCAAAGAATATACATTTGTTACCAAAAACGTCAGCAGCATGATGCGTGATTTGAAAAAACATGGCCCGCGTCGCTACTTTCAACTCAATAAAGAAAATAATTTCAAACTCATCAAAGACAATCGCTTCCGCAATTCCAAAGAACTCGAAGCTAAAGAAGCCGAAAAGAAAAAGAATCGCATGAGCGACACCAAAGCCAATGCTAAAGCCTCATGGGACTTATACAAAAAAGAAGGCCAGGTGCCCGTCGAGAAATTACTAAATACCCTTGGCGTCACCGGCCCCTTGCTAGCAAAAGCCATCGGCCAACAAAACATGAACAACTTCGACGAGTGGATCGAACACGCCAACAAAAACTACAAAGTCTCCTACCAAGACAAAGAAAAACGCAAAGAACTTTTGCTCTACTACATCCACCCGGAAAAAGCGACCAAAGCCGGTATCACACAACCCGAAGAATACAAAAAACTCAAAGCCACTGTCGAAGACTTAATGAAGTATTTTGATGATGAGTTGTTTGGGAAAATTCGTGCTGAGGTGCAGTATATTTGGGGGGATGATCAGGAGTTTCTCGATGAGGTTTTCAATCAACATTTCTTAGTTGAGTACGGTTTATTTGAAGCGGATCTGGATCAAAACCGGGACGCACTTTACGACCTTATAAACGAAACTGACATCCCACCTTACAATTTCGATTGCAGTGCCGAAGCCCAATTCATGCGTTATGGTGTGTATGCCAATGCCGCAACAAACATTGATTTGAAGAAAGGCGTTGTCTCCGCCAATGTGGGTGGCGCGCTTAATTTTTCGCTGGCTGAAGGGAAAATTGGTGGCAATCTATATATTCCAGATAGTCACGGTCTCAATTTTTCTATTCCGGTAAAGAATCGTCGTGTGTGGCGCATTAATCCAGAATGGCGCACTGAACTGGAAAAACTAACCGCCGGAGTGTCACCCAATGCCACCTATTTTTTGAACAGCGCCTTTATCTATCCATCCGAAATGCCGCAAGCAGAAGTTTTCACGAATATCAAAAAAGTAGTCGATGTACTCGCAACCGGATCAAAA
>JAOUJM010000328.1 GCA_029883265.1 Gammaproteobacteria bacterium | reverse complement strand
TCAACCACTTGCTTAACCGCTTCAATTTTAAATTCCTCTGGATATCGTTTTCCACTCATCTTCCAAACACCTCCCATTCACGTTATTGTAACGCTTTTGGGTGTCTAGGATACTAGGGGCTTGCCAGTGCTTTTATAGAGAGTCTTTACGATCTCTATAAATACAACTGGCCTTTGGAAACATTACCGGTTTATGAGGATTTAGATCTAGCCAATCGTGATGATAAGTATGTTTGTAGTCAGCGCTACGATGTTTTCGCAACCTACAAAATATGGGATGCTTTCAATCAATGCAAGCTTCGGTGTGCTTATTTTGATCGAGAACTATATTTGCAAGATCCCGATTGCTATCGTTCATAAAAAACTTAAGAGTAGTTTTATTTTGCTATACAAAACTTTCGTGTGAGGTGATGTATGATCATACTTTTTTTACACACAGGATGTGTACATAACAACGTTTCAAATTGAATGCAATAATAGGAATTTTTCCATAAAGAAGAAGTGTTGGCAGGAGATAGCGAATGACAATCCCAAAATACGACGAAATCATCCCCTATGCTTTGAAAGAACTAGGCAAGCCTGATATTGGAACAATTAATTGGAAAGCACTTGAATCACCATTAGCCAAAGAGTTTGGGCTTACTGAAATCGAGTTGGCGGCGGAATATGAATCGGGTAAGGGCAGAATTTTTGTTGATCGAATTGCCTGGGCGTTAAGTTATTTGGTGATTGCAAAACTGGTTGAGCGGCCAAAACGGGGCTTTTGTCAAATCACCCAAGAAGGCAGGATGTTTCTTGATAAAAGCGACGCTGATATTCGTACTTTTGTGAAACAAAAGTTTGCTGAGCGTGATGCCCGCAAGAAAGAGAAAAAGCTGAATCAAGATGCCAAGGAAATTACCTCGCCAAGTGATTCTGATGTTACACCGAATGAGGCATTGAACCAGGCCGCGCAAAATATACGCGAAAGCGTCTGCGAGGAAATTTTGGATACCATTCTAAGTAAAACGCCGTATGAATTTGAAAAACTTGTTGTCAAGCTATTGGAAAAAATGGGTTACGGAGGTTTGCTGGAGAATGCAGGGCAAGTGACCCAACAAAGCAATGATGGCGGTATTGACGGGATTATAAAAGAAGATGTGCTTGGCTTGGGAAAAATTCATATTCAAGCTAAACGCTATAAGCGTGATATATCAATCAGCCGTGAAGACGTACAAAAGTTTGTTGGCGCGCTCGCTGGCGCACAATCAACTAAAGGCATTTTTATTACCACCTCGGGTTATAGCAAGCCTGCGAGAGACTATGTTGAGTCGTTGACTGGAACAACAAGTATTGTATTGATCGACGGCTCAAACCTAGCTGAGTACATCTATGACTACGGCCTAGGCATGCAGACTGAACAGTCAATAGTCATAAAGGGATTAGATAATGAGTTCTGGGAAAAAATGCAGGATGAAATATAAATTTGGTTATTTTTGCAAAGCAAAGATTGTTGTGATTTTGTAGAAAAAACATTCTAAATAATATTAGTAGTGGAGATTGAGTTAATGCTAACCGACACAGAAAAAAGAGAAATCCAAAAAATAATTACTTTCTTTTTTGGTGAATCTGCAAGTAAACGAATTGAAGTGAACCAAGCTTCTGCTAAGGTAGTCTGGGATATGTTACAGGAAGCGCAGAAATGTTCGAATAACTTGGATTTGGTGCCACGGCCGGCTGGGTTTATGCCCGGAATTTCCTATATTGTTAAAGAGCTTGTGAAAATAGCGGCGCGTATCACTAGTAATGATCAAATTTATCTCGTGTGTAAAAATCAAGTGGCTGGGTCATGGCGCACGAAATTGGAATTAGCAGCAATGGGGCTTTAGATGATGCGATACATGCAAGTATTTCTATTTGTTAGTTTGAGTTTGATGCTTGGTTCTACTCTTGCGTTAAAGTTAGACGCATCTATTTGTGACTCTAAATATTGCGATCGGACTGCGGATAGAGCGGACTGGGGGGATGTTCCGGCGCTCAAAGGCTTGTTTAACAAGCGAGAGCATTTTTCGATCCATCTGCCATTATCCCCAACTCATCTGGTCACTACGGATAGTTTATTTGCGGCTAAATATTCAAATGGGCAACTGATTGCGATTTCCGAATTGAATCGTGCGGACTATACCTATCTCAACGCTAGCAGTTATTCGCTGATTGATTGGGCGAATATTGTTTTTCATAAGCATAGAAAAAGCACTAAACCCAAAAATATTGAAGACCTCCGTGCCTGGAACGAAACCTTGTTTATTAAAAAAATGATTCTTAATGCTGAGAAGATTAGTTTTGTTGAAAAGAAAAATTACAAGATCTATTTGATGGAAGGAAAGAAAAATGGCCCATATCAGAATGTGGCTTATTTGGTGAACGAAAACGTACCAAATTCGATTTTTCAAATTGAGTTCGATCGTTTTCCAACAAGAGATATTTATCAAATCTTGAATAGTATTCCGTAAGAGCCAAAGCAGGCGAGTGAGGGATCAGGGAGGTGCTATTCAAGGGCATCAAAGGGGTCAGAGCCACTGCTGTCCCACAAACAAGAGAAAATAGAAAGGCCCGGATCTTCAAAGTGATATAATGGATTTGCTGAAAAACATTGTATACAAAGGAAATCCGAGCCATGAGTCATCATAATACTATTATTGGGCAAGTAATGAAATTAGAAAAGGTAATGGGGTCAAGTCTTGCCCCGTGCCTATTGTCGGGTAGTCTAGACAGTCCGGTGTGAGTGTTTCCAAATAAGGTTTTTTGGAAACACTCACCCAAACCACTTATGCCGACTTGCGAGAATCTAGAAATCCCCAATCATGAGACTGTGCCCATTGAGCAATATCTTGCCAGTCCACGTCGGTGAATTCCTGATGAAGGCTTTCGATATCGACGCTGTATCCCACTTCATCAAACCATTTAAACATGAGACCCATGTCTTCGCTTTGCTCTAACACGTAACTGACCGGTATGGATTCGTAGCTTATTGGATGTTTGGTTTGTTCGGTGACTATTTTTGCTATTGATTCACCTGTGACCTCATCGCCGGCGATGTCGTAGCGCTTACCGAATACACTTTCGCGTCGTTCGACTAGGCTCGTGACAAATTCGCCAATATTTTTAACACTAATTTGCTGAAGCATTCGATCCTTAGGCATGGCCTGTACGATTTTTCCATCCTTTAGTGCATCTATGGACCAAGGTGCGGTCATGTTATCCATAAAAAAGACGGGTGCGCTAATCGTATAGGGGATGCCCAAGGTTTTTATATGTTGCTCAATCTTAAACTTGCTATCGAAATGCGGTACGCCCGTTTTAAGATCGGCATTGGCTACGGAACCGTAGACCAGGTGCCCAACGCCAGCCTCTTTGGCCGTGTTTGTTAAGGCGATGCCCTGTGCGGTCTCCGCCTCAACACCATCAATCGGACTTCCCATAAGATAGAATGTATCGACACCCTTAAGTGCCTGACGGATGCTTTGTGCATTGTCCATGTCGGCCTGTACCACCTCGGCGCCGAGCGCTTCCAAATGCTTGGCCGCTGGTGACGCGGTATTGCGGGTTATGGCTCGTACCTTGTGCCCCCTCGCAATTAGGGCGCGAGCGACGGCGCCACCCTGGTTACCGGTTGCGCCTGAAACTAAAAAAGTCAGTGGTGTGTTCATTGTGTGTTTCTCCTTTGTGTGGGTTATTTACTGTGACGTATCCATATTAGTGGCTGGCACATTGGTAAACTAGATGGTATAAATGACTTTCTCTGTTCCATAATTATTGCATATGTCTGATGGACTATAATCAACTTGTTGTTTTTATTAAAGTTGTGGAAGCCGGTAGCTTTAGTGGCGCGGCCAAGGTTTTGGGTTTTCCACGTTCAACGGTGAGCCGAAAGGTGTCTCTTTTGGAAGAATCGCTGGGTATACGGCTATTGCAGCGAAGCACAAGAAAGCTGAGTCTCACGCCAGCGGGACAAGATTATTATGAAAAATGCAGTCATGCCTTACGTGATATAGAGCGCGCCAACGACGAAGTCACCGAGGCAAAAAAACAACCTTCCGGTGTGATCCGAATTACCGCATCTTTGTCATCTCAAAATGGATTTCTTTGTGAGTGGATAAATGAGTTTCTTGGTCTGTATGAAAATGTAACCGGCGAAATTATTTTGAGTGACGACAATATCGATTTAATTGCAACGGGTATTGATGTCGCATTTCGGATCGGTGTATTAGAGGAGTCAACATTGATTGCTCGCAAGCTCGGCAAAACCCAATTGGTGTTATGCGCCAGCCCCCAGTATCTGAGCAATTCACCGCCGTTAGATAATGTGAATAATCTGAAAGACCACTATGGTATTTCCTATGGCGGATCACAGACGAATTCACTTTGGCGACTTGAAAGTCAGAGTGGTACCAAAGTGGTGTCATACAAAGAACGGGTTTCTGTGAATTCTATGATTTTTGCGGTAAACGCCTGTGTGGCCGGACTCGGTGTTGCGCTGTTGCCCATCGCCACCATCGACCAATATGTGAAGACAAACAAACTAGTAAAACTGTTTGAGGAGTACTCAACCGATGTCGGTGGTATGTATTTGGTCTATCCCACGAAAAAACACCTATCAACAACGGTGCGAGCATTTATCGACTTTATAATTGAAAAATCCGGTCGCGGGTTGCCTTGGCCGACGTAGAGTCAAGATAGGGAGGTGTCTCACGTTTACTCAAACAAAGCCTCAGTA
>JAOUJM010000326.1 GCA_029883265.1 Gammaproteobacteria bacterium | reverse complement strand
AAGCGGTATTTCCAAACCTAATAATAATTCACCGGCGCGGGATTCAGCGGTATAACCATCCAATTCTGCAAATTCAACTTCCAAGTCAGCGACCTTCATTCCATCGTCTTCGCTCATGTCAGGCAATGCATAAATTCGATCACGTTCTTGTTTAACTTCCCATAAGCGCTCATGCCCCATGATCACCGTGTCAAGCACACTGAAAGTTTCATAGGCAAATTGATTCTGCCGCAAATTGCCGACACGTTGGTTAACATCAACGGCCACATTGCCGGACGTAGGTTCAAGATCGCCGTTCAAAATTTTCATAAATGTTGATTTGCCACAGCCGTTCGCGCCGATCAGGCCATAACGGTTGCCACTGCCAAATTTGACAGATATGTTTTCAAATAAGGGCTTGGCCCCAAATTGCATGGTGATATTTGCTGTAGTGATCAAAGGAGGTGTCCACGGTAGTTCGAGTGAAAAAGGACGCGCATTATGCCACAAATAAGGCTATAAGGCTAAGCTCAGCGACAAAAATCTAACTCAAACACGGCATTTGCTCACGATGACAGTGCTTGCACATTAAATTAGGCCATCAATCCAGAGAGCCATCACACAAAAAGACAATGCAGTGTTGCATAGCACCAAACCCGCATCTACGATATTTAGTCGGAGTCCCTGCTATTTCTGCAGAATCAGTCTAAACAATCTGCCAACATCGAGTGATGCTAGTGCTTAACCTTGGCGCTTAATGCACCTAGACAGTTCTAAAAAATTCGCTCAACATAAACTCTATTATGCAGAAAGAAAAGTGAGTACAATTTGGCGATAACTTGAAATATTTTTTCATCATCACCTTTGAAAAACATCGCTCATACTATCAAAAAACTAGATAAGAGAGCAGCGTACGAATCGTAATTCTTCTGCTTCAGCTTAATAGAAAATGCGATGCGATAACATCTTAACGAGTTTTGCTGATGCGTGAGTTTAGAAATTATTTTTTTTCACAATGTAAAGTCAGTTCACAAAAAATTTAATCCAAAATCTGCAACACCTGCTCCGGCGGTCGTCCGATAGCCGCTTTCCCATTGGTGACGACGATGGGTCTTTCGATAATTTTGGGATGGGTCACCATGGCTTGAATTAATTCATCTTCGCTTAGACTAGGATCATCAAGATTGGCTTGTTTGTACTCGTCTTCATGAGTGCGCATGAGCTGACGCGCTTGTAAACCTAAATAACTCAACACTTGTTTGAGCTCTTCCGCACTAGGCGGTGTTTTCAAATATTCGATCACTTCTGGCGTAATCCCCTTCTCCTCTAATAAAGCCAGTGTTTGTCTGGATTTGGAGCAGCGGGGGTTGTGATAAATCTTCATTTCTTTGAAATCCTTCTGTTGGCGCTTCAAGGGTGCACTAATAAAACTTACTAATAAACCTAAATCAGCACTAAATTATTAACTTGTTTTCAAAATAACATAGCTGTCGTCTGAAAAAGCATTAGAGTATAAAACAGTAGCTGTGTTTTTCTAAGAACAAAAAAAACCCCGCCGCCGCGGGGTAATACTCTGAGGAGAAATCCGTATCTGATTTTCCATTTACTTACAATTCGTTTATATTTCTATAATAACCTAGTCCAAAGTCATGTATTCAAGCCGAATATTCAGCATGAATTTATCCAATAATCGAAGCGTAACTAGCCACATAAAACATGGCAACGCCGATAATAAGTGTTCCTACTATTGCCTTCATTGTTGCTGTAACCCCTTTACTACTACAAACCACATAAAACTTTTAATTCACTCAAGGCCAAAAAAACAGCGTTTTTTATCCTCTAACCATGCATTCGACCAGAAATCGTTCGACTTGAGCTTATGCCTAAAGAAGTTTGGAAAAAACGTGAGCTGGCGTGAAGCCAGCTCAAAAGAACAACATCGGCTCGCTAAGTAAGCTTAAGAATACCCTCCGTGGTACCTTAAGCCCCGAGTTACCACCACGGGCTCGCTGAGGTGATAACTCATTTCTCTTATTGCAACCCTGGTGCCACTTTTGTTGTTGATTTATAATCACTTAACTATCAACAGGTTACATAGTATTTTTTACACAATTGCAAATATCTGCCTAGGCTACAGCCTTATAATGTCGTTGAATTACTACAGATTTGAGCAAAAAAAAACCGGTCATCTTAGAGACCGGTTTTTCCTGAATAATCATTGATCATCTTGCAAGTTTAAATTGCGAAGGATCGAGATGATGTCGGTGTAATAGTTTATAAAATTCCGTACGATTACGATTCGCCAGACGCGCAGCTTGGGATACATTTCCACTGGTTAGTTGCAGTAGTTTCAACAAGTAATCACGCTCAAAACGCTTCTTAGCTTCTGTCAGCGGGATAATTTCCCCTGACTTACCACGTAGTGCTTTTAAGACTAAACGGGCAGGAATAATTGAAGTGGTGCATAAGGCGAAACTTTGCTCAACTACATTCTTGAGTTGACGAATATTTCCTGGCCATTCCGCTGTCATCAATAATTCCATAGCGTCGGGGGCAAATGACTTTATCTTTTTACCGTTTTCCATCATGAGTTCTTTGAGGAAATGTTTGGCTAATAATGGGATATCCTGGCGACGCGTAACTAAGCTAGGTAGTTCCAAAGTCACAACATTGAGACGGTAATACAAGTCTTCGCGGAAATTACCCATGGACATTTCTTTCTCAATATCACAATGAGTTGCGGAAATGATTCTCACGTCGACGCTAAGGGTTTTAGTGGAACCCACTGGACGTACTTGTTTCTCCTGAAGTACGCGCAGAAGTTTCACTTGCAAGGCCAAGGGCATATCGCCTATTTCATCAAGGAAAATCGTTCCACCATTGGCGGCTTGAAACAAACCTTCGTAACTAGTGGCGGCACCAGTGAATGCTCCCTTGGTGTGGCCAAATAATTCAGATTCCAATAAATGCTCAGGAATAGCGGCACAATTGACTGCAATAAATGGCTTGTCGCGCCGTGGACTGGATTGGTGAATGGCTTTGGCTAACAACTCTTTGCCGGTACCGCTTTCACCATGAATAAAAACACTAGTATCGCCTTTAGCAACCAATAATGCTTGGCCTAATAATTCTTCCATAACTGGGCTTTGGGTGATGATAGCGCCGCGCCATTCATTGCCTGTGTATTCAGACAATTCGTCGGGCACATTGCCAGCAATGGAAATGGCTTTTTCTATTTGTCCTAATAGTTGTTTCGAGTCAAAAGGTTTTGTCAGAAAGCTAAATACCCCTTGCGTCGTTGCATCCACTGCCTCTGGAATGGTGCCATGGGCAGTAAGGATAATGACGGGTAAGGCAGAATTGACTTTATGGATAGCATTAAATAGCTGAAGGCCGTCCATGCCGTCCATGCGTAAATCGGTAACAACAACATTGGGATGTTTAAGTGACACCTCCACCAAGGCTTTCTCACCGCTATCAACCGCAATGACGTCATAACCCGACGCCTGTAGTCGCATGGAGAGCAAACGCAATAAATCATGGTCGTCGTCTACAATTAAAACTTTTTTCTTAATCATGGCCTTACCTGTTTTCGGTAACAATACCAACCTCGCGATCAGTAATATTTTTTTCAATATTTTTCAACGCGTTAATCTGCTTTTCCAATAATGCTGCCTGTTTGTTTCGCTCCGATATTTCGGTTTTAAGCAAATCATTGTCCTGCGATAACGCCACGTTTTGTTTAACCATATCCCAGAGGAACTGGGTAAAAGCCGTGGCACGCGTCTCCCGTGGCTCCTGCAATATTTGGCTTTGAACATCTTCCAATACTTGCAAGGCTTTTTGATTGTCCTCACCCGTGACCACCAGACTCAACACATACAAGATACCGTTCTTTATGCTTTTGTTTTTCTTGTATATATCCTCCATCCGTTGGAGATTGGCTAGCTGTGCCCGCTTGGATAGTGTGACTAGTTGTTGGTAATAATGCAGATAGTCATCTGACTTTGCATCATTCCGTGTCAATATATCCCGATTGATCTTGGACTCAGCTTCTCCTTTACCATCACTCAATTTGTGTTTGACGACTGGTTTGGGTTTAGGCTTCTCTTTTTTTGGAAACCAATTGTTTATATCAAAATTAGTGCCATTTAAGCTGGCACAGCCTGAAATACTGAAAATTAGTACGAAAAGCAGTGCTTTTTTTATACCGCCCATGCTAAATCCTTTTCCTTGTCATGGCTTGGCAGTTTCACCTGAAAATGTGCACCCCCCTTGTGCTCATCATTGATTACCGCGATAGAGCCTTGATGTGCTTGAACAAATTCCCGCACAATGGATAAACCCAGACCGCTTCCTTGGATTAAACCTTTGCCTTGTTTGTTACCTTGGTAAAAAGCTTCGAAAATATCTTCGGCTTCCTCGGGATCGATTCCTGGTCCCGTGTCTGAGATATCGATGAGTATATTTTCACCTTCCTGTCGTGCTTTAAAGACAACCTGTCCATTTTCTGGAGTAAATTTGACGGCATTTGACAACAGGTTATCAATGACGACACGAAACTGCTCTTCATCACCTAGAATGAAAATATCACTGACTTGCATGCGCAAATCGATTTTCTTGGCAATGATAACCGGCTTATGATCAGCGATTACGGTTTCGATGATTTCGCGTAAATTTAATTTCATCCAAGCGGCTTTATTTTGGTCATCACCCGGCATGTTAAAACTTAGTAATTTCTCAATCATTTTCTGCAAATCAATACTGTTCTTTTTGAGTATATCGGTGACTTCTTTCTGATGACTGGATAAGGGGCCAGTGACGCCTTCAGATAAGAGTTCTGCACTTTCC
>JAOUJM010000325.1 GCA_029883265.1 Gammaproteobacteria bacterium | reverse complement strand
AAAAGTATCGAAACCCTGAGTTTTACATAACTCATCCCGCTCGGCTTCTTTCAAATCAGCAACAACCATTTCACTCACCAGTTGCTTGAAACTCGTTTGCGGCTCCCAACCTAATTTTTCTTTGGCTTTGCTCGGGTCACCCAATAACGTTTCGACTTCTGTGGGACGAAAATAACGCGGATCGACGCGGACTATCGCTTTGTTATTTTCAACATTGTAGCCAACCTCGGTAACACCTTGGCCTTCCCACTTAATTTTTATGCCCAGCTCTTCTGCTGCAAAATTGACAAACTCACGCACACTATATTGCTCACCACTTGCAATAACAAAATCTTCTGGTTTTTCTTGTTGCAACATCAACCATTGCATTTCCACATAGTCCCGCGCATGACCCCAATCGCGTTTGGCATCAAGGTTTCCTAAAAATAGGCAATCCTGCAAACCCAATTTTATACGCGCTAAAGCACGAGTAATTTTTCGAGTTACAAAGGTCTCACCACGCATTGGTGACTCATGATTAAATAAAATCCCGTTGCAAGCATACATGCCATAGGCTTCGCGATAATTTACAGTGATCCAATAAGCATACATTTTTGCAACTGCATACGGAGAGCGTGGATAAAATGGCGTGGTTTCTTTTTGTGGAATTTCTTGCACCTTTCCAAACAACTCCGACGTCGACGCCTGATAAAATCGAGTACGTTGCGATAAACCTAAAATGCGTATTGCCTCTAAAATCCTCAAGGCTCCAAGCGCATCTGAATTAGCAGTGTATTCGGGTTCTTCGAATGAAACTGCCACATGAGACTGAGCCGCCAGATTATAAATCTCATCGGGCAAAACTTTTTGAATAATATGCACCAAACTACTGGAGTCGGTTAAATCACCATGGTGCAAAATAAAGTGGCGGTTCTCTGCATGCGGGTCTTGATACAAATGGTCTATGCGGTCAGTGTTGAACAAAGACGTGCGGCGCTTAATTCCATGAACTTCATAGCCTTTGCCGAGTAAAAACTCCGCTAGGTAAGCACCATCTTGCCCTGTGATTCCGGTAATCAGTGCCTTCTTTTTCATAAAATTCCCTGCGTGGTTTTCCATTTTGAAAGCGAAGATTAGGCCAGGTACATTTGATTAAATATTAGTCACGCTACCGCCCTGGGAGCACAAATTTGTATCCCATAAGCACATAGCGTTCAACCCATGAACAAGCAAACATTACACCGGAACAAATAGTAAGGCAAGGTAATTATTGGTTTTTTCTGAGAGGTATTGAAAAATTAGCAGAGAGAATAGAACTTAAAAAACTTTCTCTAATTTCTGTTTATTTTTTAACCGCATTCTTATATAGGTTAAATTATAGCCTCCTTGAGCATTAGGTCAGATATGCAAGTCAACTAGAATTTTGCTTTTTATTTTGCGTCCAACTGGCTTGTTATGAACCATTCATACACTTGAGCCAAGCCTTTTTTTAGGTCAATTTTCGCTTGCCAACCCAGATTATTGATCCTTGAAGAGTCCATGAGTTTACGCATGGTGCCGTCAGGATAATTCGAATCGAACTCCAACTCACCTTGGAAACCGACAACCTCAATCACCATTTCAGCTAGCTCGCGAATCGTATACTCATGACCGCTACCTACATTAATGTGAGACAACATTTCTAGGGTATTGGAATCGTATTTTGCTTTGTCCAGACCAAGAACATAGAGTGCGGCATCAGCCAAGTCATCAACATGAAGAAATTCTCTTAAAGGACGCCCTGTTCCCCAAATCGTCATTTTGGGTTCACCTGCCTGTTTTGCTTCATAGGCTTTACGAATCAAAGCTGGCACAACATGGCTAGTCTGCAAATTAAAGTTATCGTTTGGCCCATAAAGATTAGTCGGCATGATTGAGCGGAAATCCGTTGCATATTGGCGATTATAGGATTCACATAACTTGATCCCTGCTATTTTCGCAATTGCATACGGCTCATTAGTAGGCTCAAGATAACCGGTCAATAGTGCGTCTTCACGCATGGGCTGCACCACTTCTTTAGGATAAATACAAGAGCTACCGAGAAATAATAGGCGTTTGACATTATTTAAATAAGACTGATGAATTATATTTGCCTCAATCATTAAATTGTCGTAAATAAATTCAGCAGGATATGTGGTATTGGCATTAATGCCTCCAACTTTTGCTGCAGCAACTATCACATAATCAACATTTTCCTGTAAAAAAAACTCAGCAACTTGCGCCTGATTGGTTAAATCCATTTCTTTATGTGTACGAGTGATAATATTTTCAAAGCCTTTAGCCTGCAATGCACGAACAATAGCAGACCCCACCATACCCCGGTGTCCTGCTACATAAAATTTGCTTGTTGCCTGAAACATTTAGTTTTTTACACTCGTTGCTTGCCTTGTTTGTTTAACGGCAAATATAGAAAAAAGTACAAGCAAAAACAGCAAGTAGATTCGTACAAATGGATTTCTATCTAACCAACCCTCAGTCATTCCGAAAATGGCAAAACCAACAATTACAAGCACGCTCGAACAAAATACAAAGCTACTGAGCGATTGTTTCAATGCATAAGAATTTGAACGAAGCATGGCATTTACAGGATAAATAAAGACACCAACCACAAGACTTGCAAAGCCTAAGATACCCGTCGTCGCCAATGCATTTAAATAAATATTGTGCGCATGACCAAACCGTTCTTTTGAGTAGCCGTCAGAGGCCGATACCAATTCACGGTTATCTCGAAAAAAATCACCTAAGCCTGTGCCAATTATTGGATGAACCTTCCATATTGTTATCGCATGTCGCCATAGCGACTGCCGAACCGTTAATGTTCGCGCCTCTCCAGCTGCTGGATTTGTTATCATGTTTACAACCAATTCTGTTGAATTTTTCACAACCCCGATGTTTAACAAAAGTGCCAACATCCAAATAGAAAATACCGCAAGCAGACCTCCACCAAGAACGAATAGTGAACGATAAGTTTTTAAATAGACAATGACCGCAACTAGAAAAAAAAGCGCAACCGGCAAAAACAACCAGCCTCCTTTACCTGCCGCTAATAGTGATGCCAACATGGCTAACAGCACAAATCCCATACTTATGAATTGCTGCTTTGTTTTTTTGAAAAAGAGCAATGCTGTTGCAAGCAATAACACCGCCACCATCACCGCCTGATCACCTAACAAAATTGAATAATACGCACCGCGTGCACGACCAATATTTAATACAAACACGTCATACGCTGACGAAACAAATAAAATCACCGCCCCCAAACACAAGCCATAAATAAAAACACGTGTTAAATCAATCCGTGCACTGCGGATAAATAGATAAGCAAAAAATGCAAAAGGAAAGTGCAGTAGTTTTTCTACACGTTGCATGCCTGCATCCATGTCCTGGGTGTTTATCAACGACAACAAACACACTAAAAAGAAAATGAGAAAACCAAGAAATATATGTTTTTCCCAAGGTTCAAGATTTTTACGCTCATCTAAACTAAAAATTAGTCCAGCAAGTGTCAGTAAAATAAATATTACACCACCACTATGCTCGACCACGGGAATCAAACCGGGGAACAATAATACACAACAGCTAATAAAACTGTTTTTGAGGTTAAGCGGGAAACCTAAATGTGCTTCGAGTTTTTGCAAAAAAACCATGGGCTAAATCAAACACTCCAACTATAATTGACTTCATCTCGACGCATGGACAAACAATAATTCGTGACCAATTCACAGTCTTCCTTCAAACCCGCATGGTGGCTTAGAAACCGCCACTTGCAAACGATTTGGAGCCAGAAAGTCCGTCGTCTTGCGCTTCCAAGTCACTACTTGGAGCGTATTAAAACCGATGACAATGACTTTATCGACTTAGCCTGGGTTAATCAAAACGAAACAAAGGAGCTCGTGCTGATCATTCATGGCCTCGGCGGCTCAATGCACTCGAATTATAGCAAAGCTATACTGCAAGCATTAGCAAAAAATCAATATCAGGCCGTGTTAATGCACTTACGCGGCTGTTCGAGTGAAAACAACCATCAAGCTGAGAGTTATCACGCGGGAGCGTGGCAAGATGTGGACCGGGTACTTGAGCATATTTATTTTAAAAACCCTCAAGCCAGCGTATCTATCATCGCCTACTCCATAGGCGCAAGTATTTTAATTAACGGTCTGCAACACGGTTTTACTCATCCACTTGAAACCTGTGTTGCCGTATCCCCCCCATTTGAATTGCAGCAGTCAGCAAATGCCTTAAACCGAGGATTTGCGCGAATTTATCAAAAATATCTACTCGATTGTTTAAAAATTCGGGCAAAAGACAAGATTGACCGACATTCCTTACCTTACAATCACAACACACTCAAGCAATGCCGTAATTTTTGGCAATTTGATGATCAGGTCACTGCGCCTTTGCATGGTTTCACAGGTGTTGATGAGTATTACCAACAGTGTAGTTGTCGTAACAAACTGAAAAATTTAGACACGCCACTCTTAATCATCCACGCAAAAGATGATCCATTTTCATCAGAACAAGCTATTCCAACTCAATCAGAACTTTCGAAATTCGTCGATCTGGAAGTTTATCCTCACGGTGGTCATGTGGGTTTTGTCAGTGGAAAATGGCCTTGGAAGCCAGAGTATTGGCTGGAAAACCGAATTATTGAGCATCTCAATCATCATTATAGAAAATAACAAAAGAATATTGCAGCTCAATATTGCATAAGAATGTTTCAGCAATAAACCTTGTAATAACTCAACCCAAATGTATTTAACATTTGTATATGCTGAGCATCTGCTTTGCACCACATAAGTAGATCATCAAGAAAAATCAGTTTTTAGAAAATTTT
>JAOUJM010000074.1 GCA_029883265.1 Gammaproteobacteria bacterium | reverse complement strand
ACTGGACTGTTCCCCAGTCACCGGTGAAATCACTTATGGTATTGAACGTCTTGCCATGTATTTGCAAGGCGTCAAAAGTATTTTTGATTTAGTGTGGACCGATGGTCCACTGGGTAAAGTCACTTATGGTGATGTGTTTCACCAAAATGAAGTCGAAATGTCTGCGTATAATTTTGAACACGCCGATGTCGACTCCTTGTTTAATTGGTTTGATACTTGTGAAAAAGAAAGCCAACGTTTTATCGAATTAGGTTTGGCTTTACCTGCCTATGATCAAGTTTTAAAAGCTTCACACACGTTCAATCTACTCGATGCGCGTCACGCGATTTCCGTGACCGAGCGGGCACGTTTTATTGGGCGGGTGCGAGGTCTAGCTCGTGCGGTGGCACAAGCCTATTTCGAAGGGCGTGAGCGTTTAGGCTTCCCTATGTTGGGAGGGCAATCCTAATGAGTGAATATTTAGATTTTCTAGTCGAACTGGGTACCGAAGAATTACCACCCAAAGCTTTAAAAAAATTAGCCCAGGCCTTTGAAAGCGGCATTGTCGCCGGTTTACAAAAAGCCAATCTTAAATTTGGCGCCAGTCGTTTTTACGCTAGTCCACGACGTTTAGCTGTCATGGTTAGCGACCTGCAAAGCAAACAAGCTGATCAAGAAGTTGAGCGTAAAGGACCAGCCGTTCAAGCCGCGTTTAAAGACGATGGATGTCCGACCCCCGCAGCTGAAGGTTTTGCTCGTTCGTGTGGGGTTGCGGTGGAAGATTTGGAAAAGCTTGAAACGGATAAAGGTGCTTGGCTGGTATATCGTATGCGTCAAGCGGGACAAAATACGACATCCTTATTACCTGAAATCGTTAGCCAAAGCCTGGACAAATTACCTATACCTAAACGTATGCGTTGGGGTGCTTCCAATCATTTGTTTGTGCGTCCGGTGCATTGGTTAATTATGCTTTTAGGCGATGATGTGGTTCCTGCAGAAATATTGGGGCTACAGAGTGATCGCCAAAGTTATGGTCATCGTTATCATCATCCCAGTGCGATTACTATCGCCAATGCCAAAGCTTATGCGCCATTATTGGAAAGCGAAGCTTATGTCATAGTTGATTTCGAACAGCGTCGAGCGGCAATTCGCGCTCAAGTGGAAGAAGCAGCATTGAGTGTTAAAGGTAAAGCGGTTATCGATGAATCCTTGCTCGATGAAGTTACCGGTCTAGTGGAATGGCCACGCGCAATTATTGGCAATTTTGACGAAGCATTTTTAACAATCCCTAGCGAGGCCTTAGTGTCCGCGATGAAGGGTCACCAAAAATATTTTCATGTGATTGATGCATCCGGCAAACTGCTTCCTCATTTTATTACCATAGCTAATATTGATAGTCGTGTTCCTGAGAGTGTGCGCGCTGGTAATGAGCGAGTGATACGACCGCGCTTATCCGATGCACAGTTTTTCTGGCAACAGGATCAAAAAATTTCACTACATGCACGCAGCCAACAATTGGCGAGTATCGTATTTCAAAATAAATTGGGATCGGTATTAGATAAAGTGCGTCGTGTAGAAAAGCTCGCGGCCTTCATCGGTGAAAAAATTTCTGCCAATGTTAGTCATTGCAGTCGTGCTGCCGAACTTGCTAAAGCCGATTTATTAACAGAAATGGTCGGGGAATTCCCCGAGTTACAAGGCATCATGGGTGAGTATTATGCGCAACTCGATGGCGAAGATGCGTCTGTATGCGCGGCTATCCGCGAACATTATCAGCCGCGCTTTGCCGGTGATGAACCAGCACCATCAGATATTGGTCAGGCAGTGGCCATTGCAGAAAAAATTGATACATTGATCGGAATTTTTGGTATCGGTCAGATACCCACTGGCGATAAAGATCCGTTTGCCTTGCGTCGTGCAGCGTTAGGGGTATTACGAACAATTATTGAAAAACAACTAAACGTGGATTTGCGCGAACTATTGCACTATTCACAATCATTGTTTACTCAAGTCAAAATAGAAAAACAAACAGATGCGAAAGTATTTGATTTTATGATGGAGCGTCTACGTGCCTATTATCAAGATCAATCGATTAGTCCGCAAGTTTTTGACGCTGTTTTGGCGGTAAAACCCAAGTCGCCACTGGATTTCCATCAACGTCTACAGGCCGTGAATGAGTTTGCTAAGTTGGAAGAAGCTGAGAGTCTTGCAGCAGCCAATAAACGCATTAGCAATATACTGAAAAAACTGGATTCGCCGGTCGGTGAAACTTTGATTGCTAATCTTATGTCTGAATCTGCAGAGCAAGCGCTTTTTAGGGCTATGAATGACAAACAGGCGGAATTTGACACATGTATGGCGCAATCGGACTATCAAGCAGCATTAAGTCTATTGGCGAGCTTGCGTCAGCCTGTGGATCAATTCTTTGACCAAGTTTTAGTCATGGATGATGATCCTAAAGTGCGTCACAATCGTCTCACTTTATTGGCAAAATTAAGCTTTAATTTCAACCAGGTAGCAGATATAGCGGCTTTATCGACCTAGCTTATAACCTATAATTACTAATAAAATCTTAAGTTTGGTCGATATACTATAATTAAAGTAAGTGGACGCCTGATCCACAAATGGGGTGATCAAATGGGTTTTCGGGGTTTAAGCGTAATTTCGCTATTTTTTTTCTTACTCGTGGTGGCTGCTCATTCGAACGCCGCCCAGGCCCCAGCATTCGCCTATATTCTCAAATCGACCAATCCAGGCAGCGTTTTAGTCATTAATACTGCAACGGCGAAGTTAGTCAAAGAAGTCGTCGTGGGCAATTCACCCAAAGGTGTTGCCATCGACCCCGTTGATGGTTCTCATGTCTATGTGCTGAATAATGGCACCAATACTATTAGCACTATCGATGCCTATCAGAATATCAAGGTGGGAACGGATTATTATGTGGATTTGAATTCAGGTATTGGCAAATGTTCGGCTATTGATATCGCACCTGATGCAAGTGAACTCTATATTTCCTGCGAAGCAGGTATTGAGGTTGTTGATATTGCTGATATTGAATACACGCCAGAAATTAAACAAATCCGCGTAGTCAAGCCACTAAAATACAGTGGCAAGGGTATTCGTGTGGATTTCGATCGAAGAATCGCTTTTTCAATTGGAACTATCAATAGCGGTGCAGGTGTATCCGTCATTGATATTGATTTTACGAATGCTAAAACTGGTGTTCAGCGAGAATTCACTAGTTACAAACTGGACTGGGGTGTTATGAAAGACACCGGTTCGACTTATTTTGGTAGCGAAGGTGGTATGGCCATCGATACCGCTAAGCAGCTCATTTATGTTGCCAATAACTGGGGCAACACGGTTTCAGTTATGAAATATATAGCTTCGGCTGATTCTTATATTATCGAAAATCCTTTGGGTACCGATGTGCATGTGACTATTGTCAGAGATGGCGCACAGTATTCACGACCGCGTGATGTGATCCTAAGTCCCGATAAGAAATATTTGTATGTGGCTGTTTTCTCGGACTCCAATACAGGTGCATCGCGGGTGAGCGGGCAGATTCAAGTGCTCGATGTTAGTCAGGCCGAGTTTGGTTATGTGCAACAAGCTATAACTCCTGTCACCTTAAAAAATCCCGTGGACTGGGGAACTAACCATGCTTTTGCTTTGAGTCTCTACCCTGATGGCTCACTCTATGTGATAAAAGATGTATGGGGTGCCAACGGTGATGGTAGTGGTGGTGCTGGTTATTATGGCGCGACACTAACTGTGGAATCACTCTATGACAGCTTCAGTGGAGAATTTGAAGGATTACGCGTGACAGAAATTGCGCCGAATACCAATTTTGGCATCAAAGGTGTGAGTGATATGACCGGACATATTTTTATTGGTCCGCCTTGCTCCCTATGCCCTTATGGTGAAGCACCTCAAGCAGTGAAAGCGCAACAGATTCGTCCTATGTCATTAGACTGGATGGTACTAATATTACTGCTCCCATTATTTGCACGGCGTTATTTTCTCGCTTAGTTTCTTTTTGTGTTTAATTTGGTTAAAGTTCGGCACTGGTTATTAAGGCTAGTGCATGAAACTAATTATTCTCGATCGAGACGGTGTTATTAATTTCGACTCCGACGCTTTTATTAAATCGCCCGAAGAATGGCACCCTATCCCCGGGTCACTGGAAGCCATTGCCAAGCTCAATCAGGCGGGCTTTAACGTACTTGTTGTTAGTAATCAATCGGGTATTGCACGGCAATATTTTGATGAAGCTATGCTAAGCCTTATCCATGAAAAATTTCAAAAATTATTAGCTGAAAAAGGCGGAACAGTCGAAGCGATTTTTTATTGTCCTCATGGCCCGGATGACCATTGTGATTGCCGCAAACCCAAGGCGGGTTTATTCCACCAAATCGAAAAACAGTATCAAGCGAATTTAGCCGGTGTTTTTGCCGTCGGCGATTCCTGGCGGGATCTAGAAGCAGCAATGACAGTTCATGCTCAGCCGGTTTTAGTGCTCACCGGCAAAGGTGAGCAAACCAAAGCAGCACACAGCCAAGAATTGCTTGAAAAGCAAATACCAATTTTTAATAATCTGGCCGATTTTACCCAAACCTTGTTATCGCCGCAGACATAGGATTTTTACCATGCAGTGGATTCGCTCATTAATATATTTTGTTTTTATGGTCCTCACCGCCATTGGATTTGGGTTGTTGTCGGTGGTGTTGTGGCCTCTACCATTCAAATGGCGTTATGGTGTAATCAGTCAATGGGCAAGAATGAATATTCCCATGCTCAAAGTGATTTGCAATTTAAACTATGAAGTTGAAGGTCGGGAAAATATTCCCGAGCAAGCCTCGGTTATCTTATGCAAGCATCAATCGACTTGGGAGACGATGGCGCTGCAATGTATTTTCCCACCACAAATCTGGGTATTAAAGAAAGAGTTGTTGAAAATCCCATTTTTTGGCTGGGGCCTCGCTTGTCTAGACCCGATTGCAATAAATCGTAAATTGAAAAAGAAAGCCATGGAGCAAGTCATGGAGCAAGGTCAGCAACGTTTGGATAGTGGTCGCTGGGTGGTGATTTTTCCCGAAGGCACACGCATACCTGCCGGGAAAAAAGGCAAATATCAGCTTGGAGGCGCACGTTTAGCAAAACATGCGGGTCATCTAGTCGTGCCCGTGATGCACAACGCGGGAGAATATTGGCCGAAAAAAGGTTTTCTCAAAACACCCGGTACAATCAAGGTAGTTATTGGAAAACCGATCGATCCGACAAATCTCACACCTGATGAAATCATGCGTCAAACCGAGGAATTCATAGAAAGCAATATGAAAAAGCACAGCACTTTGGATGGTGTGTATTCCTAGGTCAATCTCTTCCCCTGGAAATCTAAATTTAAGGCTCAAAACGGCTCCATGGCGCTGCCCTAGTCCTGCCTGATCAAAATCTGTATAATGTGCGGCCCTTGTACGTTTTATACGTACGTAACTGAATTTTATAGACTGATTCTTAATCAGGATGGAATTATAAAAGATTTATTTTTCAAAAACTTAAGAAGGTAAGCTATGTTAGACACAACCTCATTGAAACAGTATTTAATGCAATGTGAGCGCGATGGTAAAGGCATCGACTTGGAATTCATTGCATTAATCGACGATATTGCTGGCGCTTGTCGTGAAATCCACTTGGGCGTTAACCATGGTGCTATTCTAGGTGTTCTAGGCAGTGCAGGCAGTGAAAACGTTCAGGGTGAGACACAAAAGAAGCTCGACGTATTATCCAACGACTATTTTATCAAACACTGCCAATGGGGTGGTCAATTAGCCGGTATGGCTTCTGAAGAAGAAGACGATGTTTACGAAATTCCAGCGAAATATCCTCGCGGAAAATATTTAATGTATTTTGATCCGCTCGATGGATCATCAAATATTGATGTGAATATCACAGTTGGTTCTATTTTCTCGATTGTTAAAGCGCCAGAAGGTGTTACTGATCCTAAACTACCTGATTATTTGATCAAAGGTACCGAGCAAGTTTGTGGTGGTTTCTGTTTATATGGTCCATCAACCATGATGGTCATCACAATTGGTGACGGTGTACATGGCTTCACTCTTCATCCTGGAACTGGTGAGTTTTTACTAACCAATCCGAATATGAAGATTCCTGAAGACACCAAAGAATTTGCAGTCAATATGTCAAATCATCGTTTCTGGGAAGAACCAGTTCAACGTTATGTTGATGAGTGTCTAAAAGGTACAAGCGGTACACGCGAAAAAGATTTTAATATGCGTTGGGTTGCGTCAATGGTTGCTGAGGTTTACCGTATTTTAACTCGTGGTGGTATTTTTATGTATCCCAAAGATAATAAAGATCCGAATAAACCTGGCAAATTACGATTAATGTATGAAGCGAATCCCATGTCTTATATTGTTGAGCAAGCCGGTGGTCTGTCGACAACAGGTCGTGAACGTATTCTTGAAGTGCAACCTGATGATATTCACCAACGTGTACCTGTGATTCTTGGTTCCAAGAATGAAGTTCAACGTGTAATTGATTATCATAAATAAATAATTTGTTTTTATTCTAAAAAACCCCGCGTAAGATTGCGGGGTTTTTTTTAGGCTGGACTAAGAGGTTCCCCAGCATCTTCATCAGGTGGTGTATCTTCCAGCGGAGGTTCATCGCCCTCATCTTGACGGCCGCCTTCCTCGTCACCACCACGATCTCCTACATCATCGTCTAATGGAATTTCGTCATCATCTCGTTTATCTTCTTCAGGTGCTTTGTCTTCGCCGGAGGTTTCTGCTTCATCGGGTGCATCAATACTTTGTTTTTCCGACTCTACCTTATTCTCTTCGTCAGCTGACTGTTGCTGGTTTGAAGACTCTTCTTCAGCTGGAGGAGGCTCCTTCAAATATTCTGGCAAGGTTGTCATATTCTTTATACTTTCTGCGACATCTATGTCTCTTGTTTTAAGACCTCCATCTTTTGCTCCCTGTCGAATATCATCAATTTGACTAGGTGCTCCTCGAGACATGGCGGCGATTACAATGTCTTGACCTTTTTCTGGATAGGCTTCGACGTACATTCTAACGACTGCTCTAGGATCAGCTCCGCCTGATAATATAGGCACAATTGCTGATTCGGGTTTTAAGCCCAGTTCTTCAGCGGCATTCACAATGTCTTTTGCGTTAAAGTTTGCCTGGGCTGCCTTTTTTAATATAGTTTTAGCGCTCTTGGGATTTTGGGTGGCGGCATCTACAACAATTTCTTCATCAATTTGTAGAAAACGAGTTTTCCCGGATTTATCCTTACGCGGGCGCGTAAAATCAATAGATGTTGGTACATTCTTTATGTTTATGGCACGACTATCTTCAGATTTGGTGTGAGCCAATTGTCGAGCACCAATAATTTTAGAGCCGCCTTTATTTTTTAATTCTACACTACCACTAACAACACCAAGATATAAACCCGCTTGCCCGCCTTTGTCGCTGCAAGCCTGATCACAAAAAGTCATATTGTAATCGGTACCACGGATGCCAAGTGTGCCGGTTGGAGTTTTGACGCGATAAGATTTTTTATTTTTCTTGCCGATAGTACCTGTAACTGCACGAAATCCGCCTTTGGCGAGTTCATAAAATGCTTGTTCATTTGTTGCATTAGAGCTTTGTTTAAAATTTTGAATTTTGAATTCTGATTCAGGGCGAATATTTATAATACTATTATCAAGTAGGCGTATTTGTATTTGGCCGCGTTTCCCAGTAGTGATAGTTACTTCATTTTCTATGTTATCACCTCGACGCACTTTTTTGATGGTGCCGTTCTTATCAATAACGCGCACTTTTCCTAGTACAAAAACGGCCTCGCCAACGGGTTTGGACCAGGCAGAAGCGCTTGCTAGTAACAACAGCGTTGAGAGTAATAGTAAAAGAATTCCGGTGGGGCGGTAGGACATAATAGTTTCCAAATCGATGTGCCTTATCTAAATGCACGATTAATACCGTGAGAATAGTTCTTTATCGACCGGAAAATCAGTAAGTTGAAGGGCTTAGTAACGAAAACTAAGCCCTTTTTTATCTAGGAAACTGTTTGATAATAAAGATTTTGTGGATGGTTTACCTGAGCAAAGAAATACCAGCGTTCAGCAATCAGTCCCACATATTGAATGACGAAGGCTGCGAGTAACAAATTCGGGTTTCCGGCGCTCAAGCCCAAGCCCATTAAAATCATCGGAACCGGAAATACCAGAACCATGAAAATACCACGCATATTTTTTAAAAACATTTCGGTTTTACCATGGAAAAATTCACGGGTGTTATAGGATCCCCCCATTTGACCTTGTGAACGTTGAGTGACTTGTGTGTGATGAGAGCCAATCGCCGTTTGGGTCGTGGTTTTGGGTTTCTGTTTTAATTTCTGATTTCGGCTCAAGCTCAAGCTACGGGTAATAAATACTACAACAGTGAAGGCAACTGCGAACCAGCCAAAGGTTTGCACAAAAGCGGGGTTAGCGTAAGCACTATATGCTGTTGCAAATATAAAACCCGAAGCCAGGCCAAACAAAATGAAATTAATAATAGTTAATGGCGAGGCCCATTCGCGCAAAAAGCTCAAACACGCATAAATCATCCCTGTGCAAATGAACAAAGCGAAGGTGGCGATAACACCAACAATACCGATGATGATAGTAGTCGGCTCATTAAATTGTAGATAATGAGCAAGTACATATAAAAATTCGATGGCCATAAACGCAGGCAGCGCAATGACTTCACGCGATAACCAGGAGGTGCGCCATTGGCTAGCGGCACGCCAGGCCCTTTCCGGGTGACCGAGGTGAAAGAAGGAAGCCAATAAACCGCCAGCCATGAAAACCAGGCTGACTAGACCGCCGATGATATAAAACATGGGATCGACTTCAACATTGAGTAGGCCGATCCAGTTAAAGTATTCAGCAGTAAATACTGCGATAAACAAACCCTGACCGACGCCGATCAAGGTTGTTAAAAATATGACTGAAAACGCTGGATGCATGGTTGCTCGTTCCTCGTAAAAATAATTTGTAATTACCAGCTGGCACTGTCTTCCAAAGAAGCACTGCCTTCGTCGTAATCTTTTTTCTCTTCTTTTGCCAGTGGGCTATCGACGCGCACCAATTCATCTTCATGAATCGGAATTTTACGTTTATGACGTGGCAAATAATGGTTTGATGGCTGTGTGCCTAATTCGGGCATTAAAGCAAATCCACCTTGTTCGCGAATTGCACTGGAAACTTCTGAATCAGGATCGTGAATATCACCAAATAAACGCGCACCCGGTGGGCAAGCCATGACACAAGCAGGTTTACGTTCTGTCTCTGGTAAGTTCTGGTCGTATATGCGGTCGACGCATAAGGTGCATTTTTTCATTACCTTATCATGTTCGTCGAATTCACGTGCACCATATGGGCAAGCCCAGGAACAATATTTACAGCCAATACATTTGTCATAATCGACTAAGACAATACCGTCTTCTTTGCGTTTATAACTGGCACCGGTTGGGCAAACTGGAACACACGGAGCGTCTTCACAATGTAAGCAAGACTTGGGGAAGTGGATAGTTTCTGTATTTGGAAATTTTCCCACTTCATAAGTTTGCACACGATTGAAAAACACACCTGTTGGATTTGCACCGTAGGGATTGTCGTCAGGTAAAGGTCCTGCATCACCTGACGTATTCCATTGTTTACAGCTGGTTACACAGGCATGGCAACCAACACAGACGTTTAAATCAATAACTAAAGCTAATTGCGTCATGTTGCACTCCTGTTACTTACGGCCGCCGGCGAAAAACGCAACCAGTTTGCTGCGAATCGCTTGGCCGGGAACGGTTTTTTGTGGTTTGAATTGCGGTAAGCTGTGATCAGCATCGGTTTCTTCGGCTTTATAAACCCGAACTTGTACATCATACCAACTGGCTTGACCGGTTATCGGATCTGAATTGGACATATGTTCGCCGTGTTTACCTGCAGGTAGCTCTTCAGAAATTAGATGATTGAGCAAAAAGCCTTGTCGAGACTCATTGGCATCGTTTTCCAAATTCCAAGCGCCTGCTGCTTTCCCAATTGCATTCCAAGTCCAAACCGTTCCGGGTTCAACGGCTTCACTAAAGCGACACATGCAACGTACTTTACCGTGCTGCGATTCGACCCATACCCAATCACCATCATCAAAGCCACCTTCTTCACCAAGCTTGGGGCTCATGTAAAGGTAGTTATACGTGTGAATTTGGCGCAACCAGGCATTCTGTGAATCCCAGCTATGGTACATAGCCATGGGGCGTTGGGTCACAGCGTTTAGCGGATATTTATTGGTATCCGATAACTGTGTTTCCAAAGGCGAATAATAAAACGGCAATGGATCAAAATATGTTTCAATGCGTTCTTTTAAACGCTCAGGCGGTTGTTTGCCTGCATATTTGCCTTGTGCCGCTAAACGAAATTTCTGTAAAACTTCAGAATAAATATGAATCAAAATCGGATCGGTGTAACGAGTGAGGGCATGATTTTTCGCCCAAGTTAAATAACCTTTATTCCAGTTACGCATGTATTGATAGGATTTTGGTAATTCATATTGAAATACGCAATTATTGTTGGCGTACATTTCCCATTGTTTGGGATTGGGTTCGCCACGCATAAATTTCTCACCACCTTTACCGCGCCATCCAGCAAGGAAACCAATACCGGAACCGGGTTCGGTTTCAAAGTTTGTGACGAATTCTGGGTAATCTTTATATTTGCGTTCGCCATCTGCAGTAGTGAATGCGGGAAGCTTCAGTCGTGATCCGAGTTCGATTAATACTTCCTGGAAAGGTTTGCAATCACCGGTTGGTGGCACTACAGGTACCCGTACAGAATCCACGGGACCTTCATATTCTGAAATTGGTCGATCCAACATGGACATTACATCGTGACGTTCTAAATAAGTGGTGTCCGGCAACACTAAATCTGCATAGGCCACCATTTCAGATTGAAACGCATCAGCAACAACAAGGAACGGGATTTTGTATTCGCCGTTCTCATGTTTATCGTTGAGCATTTTTCGCACTTCTGAAGTGTTCATGCTGGAGTTCCAGGCCATATTTGCCATGAAAATAAATAAAGTATCGATAGAGTAGGGATCGCCGCGCCAGGCATTGGTGATTGCGTTGTGCATCATGCCGTGTACAGATAATGGGTATTCCCAAGAAAAAGCTTTATCGAGACGAATCGCTTCACCTTTTTCATCGACAAATAAATCATTGGGGTCTGCTGGCCAACCCAAAGGCATTCCGCCAAGCGGTGTGTTCGGTTTAATGCCTTGTGGTCCGTTTGGTGTTTTTGGACAGGGTGGAATGGGGCGCGGAAAAGGCGCTTTATGTCGAAAACCACCGGGACGATCAATGGTGCCAAGAAGACTCATTAATATAGATAAAGCACGAATGGAGTGAAAACCATTTGAGTGTGCCGCTAAACCACGCATGGCGTGAAACGATACAGGATTTCCGCGAACCGATTCTTGTTCATTGCCCCAAACATCCGTCCAAGCAATAGGTAATTCGATCATTTCATCGCGGGCGGTTATGCCCATTTCGTGGGCGAGGCGTTTGATAGTTTGTACGGGAATCCCCGTTATTTTTGCAGCCCACTCTGGGGTGTAATCTTTGACACGATCGGCTAACAGCTGGAATGCAGGTTTAACGGGAGTACCGTCTTCCAGTTTGAAATCGCCTAATAAATATGGATCAGCGCCTTCAGTATGTGTGTCCACGGCTTGGTTAGTGTTTCGATCCCACCATTGCTGATCTTGTGGATGCACTTCATCGGCTTTAAATTCCTGGTTACGCACGAACATGCCAAAATTGTCATCGTTTTCATCGAGATTTACCAAGTGTGGTGAATTTGAATACTGCACTAGGAATTCGCGATCATAGAGTCCAAGATTGATGATTTCATGAATAATGGCCAGAATAAGTGCGCCGTCAGTGCCGGGTTTGATGGGTACCCATTCATCTGCGATAGCAGAATAACCAGTACGTATAGGGTTGACTGAAATGAAACGTCCACCATCACGTTTGAATTTGGATATGGCCATTTTCAATGGATTGGAGTGATGGTCCTCCGCCGTGCCAAACATGATGAAGAGTTTACTACGTTCCAAATCTGGACCACCAAATTCCCAGAATGATCCACCGATCGTGTAAATCATACCGGCAGCCATATTAACTGAGCAAAAACCACCGTGCGCTGCATAGTTAGGTGTGCCAAACTGTTTGGCGAACAGACCTGTTAATGCTTGCATTTGGTCTCGACCGGTAAACATGGCAAATTTTTTCGGGTCGGTGCGACGAATTTCTGCGAGGCGTTCTTCCAAAATGGAAAAAGCTTCCTCCCAGGAAATGGCTTCAAATTCGGAATCGCCTCGTTCAGCATTGGCTTTACGTTTAAGTGGTTGATTAAGGCGGGCAGGCGAATATTGTTTCATAATGCCTGATGATCCCTTTGCGCAAATAACCCCTTTATTTAGAGGATGCTCGGGATTGCCTTGAATGTATTTGACCTGGCCATTCTTTACGGTGACGCGAATACCACAACGGCAGGCGCACATATAGCAGGTGGTGTTTTTTACTTCGATGGTCTCATTGGACGTGTTACTCATGCCCTATCCTATATTTTTGTTACTTAATAAGCTGATTTTTTGTCCGCGATTTAGCGAACCCGGTACTGTAATGATGCTTTAGGCTTGGTTCCAATTAAGTCTATTAAGCGATACATAATAACTTCTAATACGAATCATATAAAACTGATTAAATACACGGCATTTTAACGCAAGTGTATAAATAAAATCTAATATTAATGCATACTAATGTAAAAGGCAAAGTTGACGGTAGAGGTCAACTTTATTGAATTAAGAGAAATAATCCCTCGTCATCACGCTGGATATTTAATAATAGACCACGGCGACTGCGCTTAATCGCACGCTTGAGTTGCTCAAAATCTGAAACATTTATGCGGTTCGCGGAGAAAATTATATCGCCTTTACGTAAACCTGCATGCCACGCGGGGCTGCTTTTCTTGACACTTAAAACCTCAATGCCACTGGTTTGCCCAGGATCTTGGCTAGCAGGATCTTCGATTGCGAATACGGCGCCATCAAATACTTCGTTAATTTTCGCCCCGGCGCTCTTAATTTTCATTATCGGTGTTATCACAGCTTTAACTTTTTTAGCCTTGCCGTTACGTAAGATTTTCAAGTCGAAGCTTTGGCCAACACGTAATAGACCAATTAAATTACGCAGTTCTCCTGAACCCGCCACTGGGCGGCTATTTACTTCGACAATAACGTCACCCGTGCGCAAACCGGCTCTATCTGCAGGTGAGTTTTTCATGACTTGGGATATGACTGCGCCTTCGATGTGTTGCATGCCAAAGGCTTGAGCTAAATCTGGAGTGAGATCTTGTATGGCTACACCGAGGCGACCGCGCTGAACTTCACCATTACTCACCAATTGTTCCATGATGTCTTTGGCCATATTTGATGGTATGGCGAAGCCGATGCCCACATTACCGCCACCACCAGGCGAAAGAATAGCGGTATTGATTCCAACTAGCTCGCCTTTCAAATTCACTAACGCGCCGCCTGAATTACCAGGATTGATCGAGGCATCAGTTTGTATAAAATCCTCATATCCTTCTATACCCAGACCACTTCGTCCAAGGGCACTGACGATCCCCGATGTGACGGTTTGGCCTAGTCCAAAAGGATTTCCGATAGCAACAACAAAATCACCAACGCGTAAAATTTCCGAGTCAGCAAGTTTAATTGCGGTTAGATTCTTGGGTTCGACCTGAATCACAGCAACGTCTGTGGCGGCATCACTACCCACTAATTTGGCTTTGAGTTTACGGCGGTCACGCAAAGTGACGGTAATCTCATCGGCTTTATCGACCACATGGTTGTTGGTAAGAATTAAACCTTTGTTAGCATCGATAATGACGCCTGAACCCAAGCTTTGGGTCTCTTTCTGGCGTGGTTGCGCGGGTATATTAAAAAATCGTCGGAAAAAAGGATCACTGAGTAAAGGACTGTTCTCCGCTTGCACAAAACCGCGTGTGGAGATATTCACCACTGCGGGTGTAGTTTGTTCCAACATGGGTGCAAGACTTGGCGTGTCATTGCTGATACTGGCTAAAGCCGAAACTGGAATACCAGCAAACACGCTGGCTGTCATCAAATAGCAGGTTAGGAATACATATATATAGTGTCGACTTTTATTAAAGCGAATCATTGCTCCCCCTGAAACGAGCTTAAAGGTTTTTCTAATTTGTTTTATACCTACCCGCCCAGGCTAAATAACTTGTGCGCTAAACACAAGTTATTCGCTGAGGGTCTGTCTTTTTTGACTACTCTACACTTATTTGACGTGCTTTGGGTTTTTCCGCTTTAGGAATACTAATGTGTAGCACTCCGTTATCGCATTTAGCACTGATTGCATCACCATCGATGGCATCAGGTAGGTTAAAGCGACGATAGAAGTTGCCGCGACGTGTCTCCACGCGTTTGTATTCGTTGCTTTCGGTCTTACTGCTGTGCTCGCGTTTACCTGAAATTGTTAAAATGCCGTGTTCCATAGTTACCGAGATATTTTTTGGGTCCACGCCGGGAATATCAGCACTGATAACATATTGGCTAGCCTCTTCTTTTACATCAACCGCGGGTACCCAATCGCTGGTGGCATCTTCGTTATCACGATGAGTTAGCCAAGAGTTATTAAAGAGGCGATCCATTTCGCGATGTAAATGATCTAAAGAGCCCCAAGGTTCGTATCGACGAATGTTCATAGTTTCACCTCCGCTAAAGTGTTGTATTCATCCGTAATAGCAAAATGGGGCTGCAAAAAATATTTTCAAGTGCATAGGCATACACAAGTTTTATGTCAGCTATCTAACAATTTGACTAGTATTTAGGCAATAATGTAAACACAATATGTAGTGTTCTAAGACTTTACGCATAATTCGCTTTGTAAGCATTTGATGACCCTTGATAATTTTATATCATGTTGTTTTAATTGAATTATTTAATTTTAGAATGATTCTTGACTTGTGAATGTCGAACACCTAAGCTTGTGCCCTAACCACAATATATAGTGTTTCAATAATTTTCCAAAAACTAGGGCGGGTTTCTGGTCAGTTTGCATTTTCAACTTTGAGGTAGCTAGGGATTTATGAAATCAAGGGTAAACGTAAAAGCGGCACATTTAAAAGCTGTTCCAAACACAGTGAACGAAATTCCCTATCAAGATGCATCACTTGATATATGGGACAAAAAATATCGACTCAAAACAAAAACCGGTGAAGCCGTCGATATTGAAATCGATGACACTTATCAGCGTGTGGCCAAAGCACTAGCTGAGGTTGAAGAAACACCAGCCGCGCGCGAAGAATGGGAAGAAAAATTTTTATGGGCTTTGCGTAAGGGCGTGATTCCCGCAGGACGAATAATGTCCAATGCTGGCGCTTTGGCTTATAAGCCAGCCACATCTACGATTAATTGCACAGTATCCGGTACCATCCAGGATTCGATGAACGATATATTGTCAAAAGTGCATGAAGCCGGCCTGACGCTAAAAGCGGGCTGTGGTATTGGTTATGAATTTTCGACCTTGCGCCCCAAGGGCGCTTATGTCTCGGGTGCTGGAGCTTACACCTCGGGTCCTCTCTCCTTTATGGATATTTACGACAAAATGTGTTTTACCGTGTCTTCAGCCGGTGGTCGACGGGGTGCACAAATGGCGACGTTTGATGTCGGCCATCCCGATGTCACGGAATTTATTCGTGCGAAACGTGAAGACGGTCGTTTACGCCAGTTTAATTTGTCTTTGTTAATTACTGATGGTTTTATGCAAGCGGTAAAAAATGATGACAACTGGCCGTTGGCTTTTCCGGTAACTGAAAAAGAAGTGGAAACCGAGCAATTGGATTTACGTGATCACGCAACAATCGTGTGGCGTGATTGGCCCTATCATGGCGATTATGTTTCAAACAAAGAAGGTGAAGTCGCGTGTAAAGTTTATAAGTCAATAAAAGCACGGCGTTTGTGGGACATGATTATGTCCTCGACTTATGATTTTGCCGAACCAGGATTTATTCTCATCGACAAAGTCAATGAAATGAATAATAACTGGTTTTGTGAAACCATACGCGCTACAAACCCATGCGGAGAGCAACCTTTACCTCCTTATGGCTCTTGCTTGTTAGGCTCAGTAAACTTAACCCAATTTGTGGACAAACCGTTTACCGATCAGTCCGGTTTTGATTGGAAAGAGTTCCGTGAAGCCGTTGGAATTTTTACCCGTATGCTAGATAACGTTGTTGAAATTAATGGTCTGCCATTGGGGCAACAGCGTGATGAAATCCTTAACAAACGTCGCCATGGAATGGGTTATCTTGGTTTGGGTTCGACCTTGACCATGATGGGTATGCGCTACGGTTCAGCGGAATCTTTGGAGTTCACCGAAAAAGTTACGCGGGAACTCGCTTTAGAAGGCTGGCGCATGTCTTTAAAGCTCGCGGAAGAAAAAGGTGTGGCGCCAATTATGGATGAGGAGTTTGTGGTTACACCGGAAATGTTACGTAAACGTCCGGAAATGGCCAAAGACGGAATTCAATTAGGTGAGACAATCAAAGGTAAAGTTCTACATGCGAAATACAGCCGTTACATGCAGAAAGTGGCTGAATATGAACCTGATCTTGTTGAGCGTTTAGCCGAAGTCGGTGGCCGCTTTACTCACCACAGTTCGATTGCGCCAACGGGTACCATTTCATTGTCCTTGGCAAATAATGCGAGTAATGGCATCGAACCAAGTTTTGCGCATCATTATTTTCGTAACGTGATCCGTGAGGGCAAAAAGTCGAAAGAAAAAGTTGATGTGTTTTCATTCGAGCTTTTGGCATATCGTGAATTGATTAATGCTAAAGCTGACCCTTTCGCACAAGATGAAGCAGTTAAATTGCCAGACTATTTTATAACCGCCGAAGACATTACGCCGAAAGCACATGTCGATATTCAAGCAGCTGCACAAAAATGGATCGATTCATCGATTTCGAAAACAGCAAATGTGCCCACAGATTATGATTATGAAGACTTTAAAGACATTTATCTTTATGCTTATGATCAGGGTTTAAAAGGCTGCACCACCTTCCGATTTAATCCTGAAGCATTTCAAGGTGTATTGGTTAAGGAAAAAGATCTTAAGAATACAACCTATCGTTTTAAGCTGGCCGACGGAAGTGAAATCGAAGTTCGCGGTGATGAAGAAATAGAATATGATGGTGAGTTTCACACAGCAGCCAATTTATACGATGCCTTAAAAGAAGGTTATTACGGTAAGTTTTAACTCGGGGCGCGGTGGGTAAGCTTTCGCCAGGTTCTCGCCGCGTCACCGATATTAATAGGAGAAATTTGTGGCGGTTAAGATAGACAAAAAAATCGTTGAGTTCAGTGTAGTGAAAAATGAGGATGATGTTAAACCTCAAGTCACAGCTGTAGCTGATGCGGTAGTGACGCCTGAACTCGAACACATGAATGAAAGCATAGAACGTCCTGAAATGCTTTTAGGGTCTACGTATAAATTGAAGACCCCATTATCCGAACATGCACTTTATGTGACGGTGAATGATATTGTACTCAATCAAGATACCGATCATGAGCAGCGTCGTCCATTTGAAATATTTATAAACTCAAAAAATATGGATCACTTTCAATGGATAGTAGCTTTGACACGAATCATTTCTGCTGTATTTCGCAAAGGTGGTGACGCAACATTTTTAGTGGAAGAATTGAAAGCCGTTTTTGATCCGCGTGGAGGTTATTTCAAAAAAGGTGGAAAGTATATGCCGTCGTTAGTCGCTGAATTAGGCGACGTGATCGAGCACCACATGAAGTTAATCGGTATGTTAGCGAGCGATGATTTAGATGATCATCAAAAAAAGTTCATTAAAGCTAAACGTGCTGAATTTGAAAAACACACTAATTCAGTTGATGAAGCGGACAATGGTGACTATCCCGCGAATGCTCAGTTATGTTCCAAATGTAATACCAAAGCCATGATTCAAATGGATGGCTGTTTGACCTGTTTAAGTTGCGGTGATTCCAAATGTGGATAACAAGCGACACCTCCCTCCAAGCGCGCTTCCGCAACCAACGGCTACTTTTTAAGTAGCCGTTTTCTTTTAAACAAAATATTCATTCAGTTGAAAATAATCAATGGGGGTTGCTGTTGGTTAGGTTGTGATATTGAAAATTTCTGTTTAAGTTGATTCCTGTGTTTTTGAATATATTATGAGTTCAATAAATGATAAATAATGAACGCGGATTCAACTCTGAAGTGCGA
>JAOUJM010000324.1 GCA_029883265.1 Gammaproteobacteria bacterium | reverse complement strand
GTTTTTGTGGATATTAGATATAAGCATTGAATATGAAATGTAACACCTGCCCCTGGTTTACTGCTTGCTCACTTTTTCATTTCTATTGTAATTTGATCGATTAAAAAAATCTCATCAAACGGAGTATATAAACTCTCAATTGACAAAATATCGTTTCGTAGGTCGGCGGCAAACAATTCAAACTCTACTTCAAGTTTCAAATCACGCTGCACTGATCCGTGTATTAGCTTTTCGTAATCATGCGTTTCGACATTTTCAGCGTTTGTTTGTAACACTTTTAGATTGCTCAATGCATATGAAAGTTTTTCCCATTCCGGTGATTCACAAGTGAATCTTGCTTTGCGAGACAAATAAGATAGGGCAACGATGAGCTTCGATCTTGGGATATTTAGCTTATGTAACTCACGCTTACTTAATTTAACTTTTTTCGGCTTGCATAACTCTATTTTTTTTCAAGATCAACGATGGCAACCGTAACTTTTTTTTGAGCGAGTTGTATAAGTTGCTTTTCAGTACCAAATGCATTGTTCGAGATTAAAGCTACGCAAAAAAACAGAATAATTGATCCGGATTTGAGTTTAATGAATTGCACAACCACTCACGACCCCTTCCCAGAATAATTTTTGTTTTGGATCGCTAAAATAATCAAGAAGCTGATAGAGAGCCTCGTCTTCAATCAAACGCTTTTTGATTGTTGGGATTGCGTGAACTGCTTGAGTAAAGGTAACCCAATCTGTAGATCGAATATTGAAAGCGACCGCAGGGGCTTTATTCCCAAGAAAAAGATTAACCAACAACCCTCCTCCAAGCGCACCAGCAAGCAAATCAGCACTTTTGGTGATTTCTGTAATACGATTAATTCCTTAGATACTTCTTTGGTCAAATTTCAGATTTTGAATGGAAGGACATTGCATGTTTTAAGGACTCCGTTCGATGATTTTTTATTGAATTATGCGAATAGCATATCATCTAATATGATAGAAAACAATTGACCTTATCAAACATGTTTTGACCATTTTGTCACAAGGTCGGTTACCATCTTCTAGGCTTCCTGCCTATATAGTCTCATTAGTAAATAAACTGCCTTCGCCTATCAAAAGCCACATTCAAGCCGCAAGTGCACCACAAGCTTTTGCCCATATGCCGCAAAATATCGGAGCGCAAATATCGGAGTCAAGTCTTTCATTGCCACATTAAAAAGCCTGGCTATACTTAACTTATGGCACGACCTTTACGAATCGAATTAGCGGGCGGTTTTTATCATGTCACCTCACGAGGTGATCGTCGTGATGATATTTTCGATGATGATGCTGACCGCATTTCTTGGTTGGAGCTGTTTGGTAATGTTTGCCAGCGCTTTAATTGGCGCTGTCACGCGTATTGCCTAATGGATAATCATTATCACATCGTGATCGAAACGGCGGAAGCCAATTTATCAAAAGGCATGCGACAGCTAAACGGTGTTTATACGCAGAATTATAATCGGCGGCATGGACGTGTCGGCCATGTTTTTCAAGGGCGCTACAAAGCAATTCTTGTTGAGCGAGATCGATATTTACTGGAGTTGTCGCGCTATGTGGTCTTGAATCCGGTGCGTGCGGGAATGCTGAAAACAATTGCCGCATGGAAGTGGAGCAACTATCACGCGATGCTTGGTAATGTCAGTGCACCTGCTTGGCTTGAGACTGACTGGGTGTTGGGACAATTATCAAAAACTCGAAAAAAAGCGATTGAGCACTGTATCCAGTTTGTTCGCGACGGAGTTGGTTTGCCATCAGTTTGGAAAGATCTACAAGGACAAGTTTTTCTGGGCGGAGATAAATTTATAAAACGATATCAACAATATGCCGATCCTGAAACACAGATTAACGAAATTCCCGCACTGCAACGGCGACCCAAAGCGAAACCGATCCAGTATTACGATAAAAAATGTCGCCATCGCAACCAAGCAATCCTTCTCGCATTTTCTACTGGACGGTACACGCTAAAAGAAATTGGTGAAAATTTCAATCTCCACTACTCTACCGTCAGTCGCATTGTGAAGAATCAAAATGTGGAATAATGTGGCAATGAAAGCCTTCGTATCTTACCATCATCACTTCGCAAACTGTTTAGGTGGTGTTGATAATAGGAGTTGAACTGATTATGAACGAAGGTGATTGGCTTCTAGTTATCGCTTTGGCTGTACCTTCGATTGGAGTAGCGATTTATTATGCGCTGGATATTCCATTACGAAAGGCTAGTATGAGCTGGCCAGTTACTGTTGGCGTTGTAATTAAATCAGAGTTTACTTACAGAAATGACGGAGGGCCACCAAGCGCGTCTATCTTGTATCAATATACAGTCGGAACTCGTGAATTCAGAACAAATAGATATAGAGTCGGTTCGTATTCTTGTTTTAGTGGAAATAACGAGGAGAGTGTTGAACAACATCTAGCACGATATCCTGAAGGCGCAGAGGTAGTAGTATACTATGATCCATCTAATCCTGCTTATGGTGCCAGAGAAAGAGGATTCTCAGAAAGCTATAGTAGAACAAGTGTTAAATAATAATTCTGTAGTGGCTCATGATTCTGATTTAATCAGAAATAGGCTGGCCGATTAGTTCGAGACTAGAAAGATATACTTTAGCGGATGTTTACTTATGATAAAGAAAAGTTGATGAGAAATCTGATCGCAATGGTGATAGTTTTATTTGCTGCAGCTTGTTCTCAGAAGAATGAGAAAGAAAATGTATCGTCAATCTGCAAGGACGATTCAAACCCAATAGCAGGTTGCTGGTTGACAGACTCTTGTGATCAAGAACTTTCTGATGGGACAGTATGGAAGAAGGCGGCCTACTATTTTAAAGATAACCAGGATGTTGAGATAAAATATTTTTCCTTTAAGGACTCCTCTTGTACTGGCAATTCAACAGAAAGCCAGTTTATTGCTTTGCACTCTGTATATGAGCTGTTGAGTGAGAAAACCTTAGAAAGCGGATTAGCTGGTTGGTCCTTCAAAATTGCTTCAAAAGAAGCACTTCATTTAGCGCTGCCTTTCGACGTGCTAATTACTGCGGAAGGAAAATTTTGCACTCAAGATAGTTTTGTATTTTCAGGGAATGGCCTGCTGTTTAATCCTGCTGGTGTAGGTAACATTGATTATAATTATTGCTTATCGGTTTATGATGGATCTTAATGCTCGCTTTCAATTACCGCGCAAACTGCTGCCATAACTGAAGCTTAATGTTATGCATTTGTCGAAAAATATTTAGTTGGTGTTAATTGCGACTACAATATGCTAGGACCTAATGATAATTGAAATAGTGGGGCGCTGGATATGAAAAAATTTATTGGATGCTTTGTAATCGCAGTTTTTTTGTTTCCTGGAGTTATTCTGGCTAAAGAAGAAACTTTGGAAAAGGAACTTCGTTTGTTAAAGAATGAGGTATCGTTGTTGAAGATAGAAGTTTTGAGCTTAACGAAGAAACTCGAGTCAATCTCTGAGCAACTTCAAAGGCATGGTTCTAAATGAGTCTGTGAAATCAAAGATCCGGATCTGGATCAAGGTGTAATTGCGTATGGAAAAACAAAAGAAGATGCTACACGAAACGCCCTTATTGAGTGTCATAACAGAAGTGGAAGTTGTTCCAGATATTATTTTGAATGTGAATCAAATTAGCATGCATAACACCCGCTTTCAGAATACCGCCGAAAAGCAGGGTGGTTGTTGAAGCTAAGCGTCATGTGCGCATACATTGCCCAGAAAAAAGAGGCGGTAGAGAAGTCGATAAAATTATTTTAGCTAAACAAGCTAAGAAATGACAGGTGCGAATGACGATAAATAATAAGAAAAGCGAAAGTGAAAGTGAAAGAAGAACCGGATGAGTATCTTGGATTATGTGAGAAAAATGAGCTTGATGAATTCATTAGACGATCAAGCAAATATCTTGAAAAATATCCCAATAATATGAACTCACTTTATTTTGGTGCGCAAGCCCTGATAGGTAAAAAGCAATTTGAAGATGCACGAAAGCATTTAAATAGGATAATTGGAATAGATCTGTTAATTGCGGACATTGCACGAGAATTTTTAAAGAAAATTGAAGAGCAAGATCACATTTAACATGCGCTTTCCAATGCATTGCTTACGGATTAAAAATATCCCATTAGTGATTTGAGTCAAACCGAGCATGTTGTAATGATACCAGATCAATTTTCTGATCAACGTCGCGACAAATTCAAAGGCTTACCAAATGCATTGCCCGATAGCTACTCGCTCGGAGCGTCGGTTTTCAATTTGCTTTTTTCCGATGATTGCTGGATCAGTGAATATGCTCCATTCAATGGGTTCGACAAATTTGCAATAATTTTGATAGAGAATTGCGATGGATACTGAAGTGCTTTCAAAATCATCGGTGAGTATCCAGTGCATCATATTGTCGTCGTCAAATCCTATGAGGATGACGTAAAAATAAATAGGTTGCACTCATATAAACAAAGTCAAGATAAAATACTCAGTGAAGATATGCTGTGAGATATTGAAGCTGATATTGGTCTGCCTCGCGTACCAGGCCGCATTGGTTTTGACAAGCCAGCAATTATACCTACTAGACAAACAGGTCAAGTAAAGGTGAGCTTTCAGTCTTTAGGAATTCATGTGGTTTGATGTATTAGCACCCCCTAGTAAGCTCAGTATATTCTGCGCTTACATTTATTATGCATCATAGGCAATCATTGCATCGTCATTAGTTACACATTTGTCGGTATTTCTTGCTTTTAAATTAATACTGGTATTGCCATTGGCGTCAGTCATATGGTTTGCGCCCAGTGCGGCAATGATACGGCCCTCGGGTGGGTAATATAAATAAGCGGAAA
>JAOUJM010000323.1 GCA_029883265.1 Gammaproteobacteria bacterium | reverse complement strand
ACAAGTTCCACTTTACCAAATTGATGCTTTTACTAGCCATCTGTTTCGCGGCAATCCCGCTGCGGTCTGTCCATTAGAACAATGGATTAGTGATGAATTAATGCAGGCCATCGCAACTGAAAATAATATATCAGAAACCGCATTTTTTGTTCAGCGGGACGATGGAGATTTCGACTTGCGCTGGTTCACTCCTACCTTTGAGGTTGACTTGTGTGGTCATGCAACCTTGGCAAGCGCATATGTGCTTTTCAATTATTACCAAACGAACTCGACACAGATTAATTTTCATACCCGCAGTGGCCAACTAAGCGTCACACGAATCAATGATTTAATGGCCATGGACTTTCCAGTTTTGCCACTAACGCCAAGTGAAGTTCCCATTGAATTGGCGCATTGTGGTTTGAATATATTAGCCTGCTATCGCAATAGCGACTTTTGTGTGATTGTCGAAACTGAGCAAGAACTGATGAACTATCAAGCGGACTTTCTCGCGCTAGGCGCTATTGATACACGGGGAATTTGTTTCACCGCTGCTGCAAATCATGCCGATCTAGATTTTGTTAGCCGATTTTTTGCCCCTCGCGCAGGAATCAATGAAGACCCGGTTACTGGTTCCGCCCATTGTTATTTAACACCTTACTGGGCCGAGCAATTAGGCAAACAGCATTTACATGCACGACAAATTTCCAAACGTGGTGGCGACATTGAATGCGAGCTAGTTCAGGATCGAGTAATGCTTAAAGGATATGCTACCTGTTATTTAGCGGGTATGATTAACCTACCCGCTAAATAAATAGATTTATGCTTGCTTCTTATCGGGAATAATCACAGGTTCGGCTTTGCTTGAAAATGAAGAACCAGTGGAGGATGAACTGCTTTCCATGTCATCGTTAACTTTAAAGAAGTTCACTAAATCAAATAACTCATTTACTTGGCTATCCATTTCTTCGGATGTTGCCGCCAATTCTTCTGAAGATGCCGCATTTTGTTGCGCCACTTGATCTAATTGTCCAATCGCAGCATTGACCTGGCCAACACCGGCTTTTTGCTCATCAGAAGCCGCGCTGATTTCTTGCACTAGATCCGCAGTCTTTTCAATGCCGGGCACGATTTCTTTTAACAATGCACCCGCACGTTGCGCCACTTCGACACTGTTATTGCTGAGCTCACTGATTTCCTGTGCAGAGATTTGTGAACGCTCTGCGAGCTTACGCACTTCGTCGGCAACCACTGCAAAGCCTTTTCCATGCTCACCTGCGCGTGCAGCTTCTATAGCAGCGTTCAAAGCAAGTAAATTGGTTTTATAAGCAATATCTTCGATAATGCCGATTTTACCAGCAATCTCCGACATGGCGGATACAGTTTTATCGACGGCTTCACCGCCTTCCACCGCTTGTCCAGACGTTTGCTGTGCCATGTTACTGGTGACATTGGCATTATCCGCATTCTGCGTAATCGTCGCGCTCATTTGTTCCAATGAAGCACTGGTTTCTTCTACACTCGCGGCTTGTTCACTCGCGCCCTGAGATAAACTTTGTGATGTGGAACTGATTTGTGCGGATGCATTATTTATTGCAGACATACCCTGCTTTAATTGTGCGACAGTATCGTGAATTTTTTCAATGAACTGATTAATTGCAGCGCTAAGTTGGCCAATTTCATCAGTTGAATTCACTGGGATTCGTTTTGTCAAATCACCTTCACCCTCAGCCACATCACGGGTGCGACGCAATGCTTCAGTCAATGGTCGTGTAATCATGACTCTTGAGAACACAACAGCAATCGCTGCGACTACGGATAAAATGATCAATGAAATAATTATAATCGTATTGCGCAATTGATATACCGGCGCAAATGCTTCCGCCTCATCGATTTCACTCATCATCGACCAATGCATATCACCGATGTCGAGAGGACGATAGGCAGACAAAACAGCCACATCACGATAGTCGTGAATAATTTCCCGACTAGTTTTACCATTTAAAGCTTGTTCACTGGCGCGAGTTTTAACTTCTTGTAAGCCAATGGCTGTGCCCAATAATTGTATTTTTGAAATGACATCGGATGAAAAGCCGTTCTCTTTTAAGGCCTGAAAATAACCCTCCGCATCATCTAATAAAAAGCGAGATTGGCTGCGTAATTTAAAATCATTAGCAACAATATAAGTTTCGCCGCTAGCACCCAAACCAACATCTGCCCAGCGAGATTTACTTGTCATGATGTCATTAATTTTATCCACGGGCATTTGAAACACTAAGACACCGATTTTTTCGCCATTTTCGAATATGGGCGAGGCAATAAATGACGCGGGCGCACTATAGGACGGATTATAGGGTTTAAAATCTTCTAGTTTCACAAAACTCGTTTGACCGGCATCGCGCGCTGCGCGAAACACATCTGCTAAATTAGAATTTCTATAAGGACCGTTGTTTAGTGAGGTGCCATAATCTACTTCTTTAAATACCGAGTAAACCACATGACCGGTTTGATGATCGATTAAAAAGATGTCATAGTAACCAAATTCTTCAAGGAAATTACGAATAATCGGATGATATTGTTGATGTGTTCGGCTATAAGGACTGCCATCATCCGCAGCATCAAGTAAATGCTTGCTACCGGTTTCATTGCGATTACTGGCCATATAAATATCTTGTAGCACTCGTGTTTTGACATCGTTGGGCCAATAACTGCTAATGCTAGCATCCGACCCCAAATTCTTGCTCAAGCGTGGTAAAAACTCGGAATTATAATATTTCCGTAAGGAGCCATCCATTGAACTCAATTTTCTGGAATCTATTTTTAAATCGGACTCTATATTATGGAAACCACGTTTAAGGCCTAGCATCGCATTGACTACTGTGCGGCTTTCGGAAAAGGTTTGCACTTGGCGGCGAATGTTAGAAAAATAATCTTCTATTTGTGTGGCTTTGATTTCTCGAACCGCTACAAGCTTGTTAAATGCTTCTTCTTCTAAAGCCTGATTTGCTGCTTGATAGGACATCCAAGACACCAAAAGAATTGATGTTAACGTGGCCACCAAAAAGCCAATCATGACTTTTGTGCCTAGTCCAAGCTTTAAATTGCCTACGCTCATGTTTTGAAACCTCAGTGAATAGTTGGGTACACACAACACATCGACATATTTGCTTGTTTTTTAACGGGGGGAATGTAAGGATTCTTACAAAAATTTATGGTTTTAGCTACCAGTCGGTTCTAGACGATAACCATGATTATAAATGCCAACCAATCGCCAACCATAATCACCGGTTAAACCAAGCTTTTTACGTAAGCGACTCACATGAATATCCACGGTACGGGTATTTAATTCAACACTTTGGCCCCAGACTTTTTCCAGAATTGATGCTCGTGAAAGAATTTCCCCTTGATGAGTAAAGAAATAAGCAGCAAGCTCAAATTCTTTTTGAGTGAGCGGAATATTTTCCCCTTCGCGATTAAGGCTATGGGATTCTAAATTTAGTTGATAGGGTTTCTTATCCAGAACAATCGCGCCTTTGTCTGGATTTTTAATGCGACGACCGAGTGCGGTCAAACGTGCCAGCAATTCATCTTGAGAAACGGGTTTGGTCATATAGTCATCCGCGCCACGTTCTAACATGGCAACAATATCTGATTGACTATCATTCTGCGTTATAAAAATCACGGGAATATCCCAACCAAGATTTTGTCGCACCCAATCGAGAACTTTGTCACCTGTAATGCCAGGCAGGACCCAATCAAGGATTAAAATGTCATAGGAGTCATGCCCAAGTGCTTCAATCAATGACTCGCCATTATGAAAATGGGTGGCTTCATGCTCGGCGGCTTCCAACCAAAGCATGATTAATTTTCCTAAATGTGGATCGTCTTCCAATAACGCGATTTTCAATGTCGTTCCCTGCTGTGTTTTATGGAATATTGCACACTCAAACTATGTTTTCAATACCACCTTAATACAGTTTTTAAATGCAAACATCATACTAGTACCTGAAAATTATTTACTTTTATATCGATATAAACGGTTTCTCCAACAGAAAGCTTAAGCATAAGAGGAAAAATCGCTGTTATTTTTATACCTGCCCCTATATCAAAATACACTTTTAATTGATCGCTTTGTTCTATTATTCGATAAATGTTTGCCTGCAAATGTCGAGCTGCGGACTGTTCTACCAATTCCACCTGTTCAACGGGTAGGTAAAATCCTTGATATTGATTGCCCGGCTCAAAATTAAATAATTGTCTAAATTGCTCATGTTTTTCAATATCCCGATAATGAAAAATATTAGTCAAACCTAGCGTCTTTGCAATAACCATCGATTTCGGTGAACGACGGAGTTCGGCTAAGGAATCTTGTATGATGGATTGCCCCTGATGCATTAATAACACATTATCAGAAAAAAATTCAGCTTCCTGCATATCATGGGTGGCGATAACTAATTGAATCTGTTTTTTTTTGCAATAATCCAATAACAAGAATCGCAAATCATTTTTTAGATAGGCGTCAATAGCGGAGAATGGTTCATCCAATAATAATACTTTAGGTTCGCTGGCCAAGGTTCTTGCCAAGGCCAGACGTTGGCGCTCCCCGCCGGACAAATGTTGCGGTAAATGATTTGCTCTTGAACCGAGACCAAATTGCTCAACTAAAGCAGTCAAGTCATGTTGACTGTGTTGACTTGCAGCAAATTGCAGGTTTTGCATAACCGTCAAATGGGGAAACAAAGCATAATGCTGGAACAATAAACTACAAGGACGTTGTTGTGGTGTTACAAAAATGCCCTGCTGTGAATCAAACCAGATTTGTTTTTGATAATGAATCGTTCCTTGTTGGGCTTGTTCCAGCCCTGCGAGCAAACGCAACAAACTGGT
>JAOUJM010000075.1 GCA_029883265.1 Gammaproteobacteria bacterium | reverse complement strand
ATGCTTTTCTACTTTTTCCGGTACAGGATCAAAACCGCCTTCGTGCCAAGGATGACAACGACTCACCCGGCGCGCAGCCATCCACGATCCTCTAATGAATCCATGCTTGCTGATAGCTTCATCGGCATAACATGAACAACTGGGGTAATAGCGGCAGTTAGAGCCGAGAAACGGGCTGATGAAATAGCGATAGAAGCGAATTGGTAATAATAATAGGTAGCGCATCATGGCTTTGTTTTCAGTTGATCCCAAACTTTATCCAATAACACTCGCAAGTGTTGATTATCAATATCAGCTAATTCCTTGCGAGCCAAAAATATGACATCACAAGACTGAATCCGATAAAGGTTACACCGAAAGCTTTCCCTGACCAACCGCTTTATACGATTACGATCAACGGCTTTCCTCAGCGCTTTTTTTGGAATGGCTAAGCCCAGGCGAGCCGTGCTTCGGTCGTGGGCGCGAAAATAAACTGAAAATCCATGTTTATGAATTTTAACCGGCTTTTCAAACACCCAGCGGTATTCAGCCGCTTTAAGTAAACGCACGGAACGTGGAAATCGCTTTCTATTGAGTTCCGTGCTGTTCTGTATCAATATGACCCCCGATTGGGATTTACAAACCGGGATAACTACTTAATTTTACTTAAGCAGTTAAACGCGCACGACCTTTACGACGACGAGCATTTATGATCTGACGTCCGGATTTGGTCGCCATACGCGCGCGAAAACCGTGGGTACGCTTACGCTTAATTACACTTGGTTGAAATGTTCTTTTCATGGTTCTTCCGCTCTATGTTGGCGCTGCAAAAGGTCGACAAACATACGGATTTCAGGGGCAAAAGTCAATAGAAATAATACTTAGTTTCATACATAAAACGTTGGCACTGCTGAATTGAGCAAGCTAAACTGACAGGTTCGACGGGATAGTTTAAAGGCGGGGGTCGTGTCTCAGGGTCTTTGGGATAAGTGCCTAAATCACTTAGAAAATCAACTTTCAACTCAACAATTCAATACCTGGATTCGTCCGCTTAAAGTGGAGCAAGTCGGGGAGGAGTTGCGTATTCTTGCGCCTAACCGTTTTGTCAAAGATTGGGTGAGTCGGCGCTTTCTCGGAAAGATCGAAGAAATGTGTCGCTTGGACAAGGTAGTAGTCTGTATGGATATCGCCGCGGTTGATCCTGTTAGCAACGTGGTCACCAGCGCTGCCAGTAAAATCATTCCACAGCAATCCCAGTCACCACGCGCCGCAAAAACCATAATTGACCGCACGCTTTATAGCAGCAGTACAAAAACCCGACGCAGAGATGACGCACCGGCGGTCTATCACAGCTCGCTAAACCCAGCATTCTCTTTTGAAACCTTTGTCGAAGGCAAATCAAACCAGTTGGGCAAAGCCGCTGCTTTACAAGTCGCTCAAAATCCTGGTGGTGCTTATAATCCGCTCTTCATTTATGGTGGGGTTGGTTTAGGTAAAACTCATTTAATGCATGCCGTTGGCAATGCAATAGTTGCGCATAATCCAAAAGCCCGCGCAGCCTATTTACACTCTGAAAAGTTTGTGCAAGATATGGTTAAGGCGCTACAACAAAATGCTATTAACCGGTTTAAAAACCATTACCGCACTCTCAATGTCTTACTCATTGACGATATTCAATTTTTCGCCGGCAAAGAACGTTCACAAGAAGAGTTTTTTCACACCTTCAATAGCTTACTAGAGGGTCAAAATCAGGTCATTCTTACGTGTGACCGTTACCCCAAAGAAGTTGACGGCCTGGAAGAGCGACTAAAATCCCGTTTCGGTTGGGGGCTAACCGTAGCCGTTGAACCACCGGATTTCGAAACCCGTGTTGCAATTTTGATGAGCAAGGCACAAGGCCTGGATGCTAATGTTCCCCATGAAGTAGCTTATTTTATTGCTAAGCGCATACGCTCAAATATTCGCGAACTCGAAGGTGCGCTACGCCGAGTTGTAGCAAACGCTCGATTTACCGGTAACCCCATAACCGTCGATTTTACCCGCGAAGCGTTAAAAGATCTAATCGCTTTGCAAGACAAACTTGTCACCATCGAGAATATTCAGAAAACCGTTTGTGAATACTACAATATACGTATTAACGAGTTGTTGTCGAAAAGTCGAACTCGCTCGGTTGCTAGACCGCGACAAATTGCAATGGCCTTAGCCAAAGAATTGACCAATCACAGCCTACCTGAGATTGGTGCTGCATTTGGCGGCCGCGACCACACGACTGTTATACATGCTTGTAAGAAAATACAAGAGTTGAAACACCAAGATAACAAGGTCGACGAGGATGTGAATAAGTTGTTAAGAGTGTTAACAACATAAGGTGGATAAGTTGTGTATCAAAAGCGGGTTTTCAAAAATACCTATTTTGATACACAACTTATGCACAGGCTTAAGCTAGTTTGTGGACAGACTTGTAGCACCTAAAATCAGTTATAAGGTTTTGAAATACAACTTAAAAAAGTTATTATCCACAGAAAGGCCTTGGCCTAATAATAGTAACAAGGTTTAAATATATACTTATTAAATATATAAGGGTCAGACAATGAAGTTCAGTACGCCAAGAGATGCTATTTTACGACCATTGCAATTAGTCAGTGGCGTAGTTGAAAAAAGACAAACCTTACCGATTTTGTCCAACGTATTGCTTGAGCTTAATCAAGATGGTTTGAAAGTCACAGCCACCGATTTGGAAATGGAAGTCATCGCTAGATCTGAGGTAGACCAGTCCATGCCTGGTAAAATCACCGTTCCCGTGAGAAAACTTCAAGACACCTGTAAAACCTTACCCGATGACGCAATATTGAATTTCGAGCTAAAAGAAAATAAGGCTGTCATCAAAAGCGGTAAAACTCGATTTACATTGACCACTATGCCAGCTGAAGAATTTCCTGTTATAGATACCAAAAAATCGGTTTTCGAATTTCAGATTCAACAAAACAGTTTAAAACGTTTGATCGAAAAGACTCAGTTCGCCATGGCCATCCAGGATGTACGTTATTATCTTAATGGGCTGTTGGTTGAGGCAGAAAATAATAAGTTAAGAGCCGTTGCCACTGATGGCCATCGTTTGGCTTTGTGTGATGTTAGTGCGGACATACAAACCAGTGAAAAAGTGCAAGTCATCATTCCCCGCAAAGGCATTTTGGAATTATCACGTTTGCTAGAAGACAATGATGAACCAGTCAACGTAGTTATTGGCGAAAATTATTTTCGGGTAGTTTTTAAAAACGTGATTTTCACAACAAAGCTTATTGATGGAAAATATCCAAACTACGAAGGGGTTATTCCCACAGGTGGTGATAAGGTAATGTATGCTGATAGAAATATATTGCGCCAATGTTTAATTCGCACTTCAATATTGTCCAATGAAAAGTATCGTGGAATTCGCTTGGATATTAGTAACAATACATTAATTGCCAAAGCGAATAACCCTGAGCAAGAAGAAGCGGAGGATGAAGTCACTGTTAGCTATGACAATGACGCGCTGGCTATCGGGTTCAATGTTAATTATTTAACCGATGCAATTAGTGCAGTTGATACGGAGCAAGTACGAGTTATATTTTCAGATTCCAATGGGAGTGCTTTGGTAAAACCATTTGAGGATGAGGATTGTTTGTATGTCGTAATGCCTATGCGCCTGTAAGCGTTTATGGTCTTGGAGGAGCTGCGCATTGAAAATTTGCGTAATATAAAAACGGCTATTTTATTTCCGGGTAAAAAATTCAATCTTATTTACGGGCCTAATGGCAGTGGTAAAACTAGTTTGCTCGAAGCGATATATTTACTAAGCACAGCAAAGTCATTTAGAACGAGTAAAAGTTATAAAATTATTAATCAAGAAGCGGATCTCTGCAACGTGTTTGGAATAGTTACAGATTCGGCCTCGCAACAGAAATATCGTTTAGGGGTGCAAAAAGCAAAAAAAAACACAGAAGTCAGAATAGAGGGTCAAAAACAGCAGAACGTAATTCAATTAGCCAAAAACTTTCCCCAAATCGTCATAACCCCGAATAGCCATCAATTACTGGAAGCAGGGCCACAATGGCGTAGGAAATTCTTTGATTGGGGAGTGTTTCACGTGAAACATAGTTTTGGCGAGAATTGGCAGCACTACAACAGAGCTCTTAAACAAAGAAATGTGTTATTGCACCAAGGCCAGCAAAATACTGAGTGGTTGCGGCAAATTGAGTTATGGAACGATCAGCTTTGCCAATTTGCACAGAGTGTTACTGAAGATAGAAAAGCTTATTTGGAATTGTTAAAACCTTACCTAGCAAAGTATGTAACAAACTTCATACAGGCCGGGGAAGTCGAACTAGAGTTTAAAAGTGGCATTCCTAAAGGTAAAACTTTAGCGGAATTACTCAAAAATAATATTGCGAGAGACCAGTCTCTCGGCAGAACGGAATATGGTCCACACCGATGGGATGTATCTATTAAATTTAATGGACGCGAGGCTAATCAGTCCGTGTCACGTGGGCAACAAAAACTGATTATTTATGCCTTGAGTCTGGCTCAGTTGAAAGTTTACGCAAAAGGGCTTGAGAGCGATGCAACCCTTTTAATAGATGATTTATCAGCAGAGCTAGATGATGAGCATACAAGATTATTGATTAAGGCTCTGGATCAGGAGTTTGGCCAAGTTTTTATAACCACGGCGAATCTAGATACCTTGCCATTAGAAGATATGTCAGAAAAGGAAGTGTTTCACGTGGAACATGGTGAATTCAATTTAGTAACAACAGGTAGATAGCATGACAGAAGAAGCTACATATGACTCGTCCAATATTAAGGTCTTAAAAGGTCTAGATGCGGTAAGGAAACGCCCGGGTATGTATATCGGTGATACTGATGATGGCACCGGCTTACACCATATGGTTTTTGAAGTGGTGGACAACGCCATTGATGAAGCCTTGGCAGGACATTGCGATGCGATAGAGGTTGTTATTGAAACCGATGGATCTGTATCTGTGACTGATAATGGTCGTGGAATTCCTGTAGATATTCATCCGGAGGAAGGTCGATCTGCAGCAGAAGTCATTATGACTGTGCTTCATGCTGGCGGTAAATTTGATGATAACTCGTATAAAGTCTCAGGTGGATTACATGGTGTTGGTGTTTCTGTTGTTAATGCCCTTTCGGAATATTTGGATTTAACAATTTATCGAAATAAGAAAATTTATAAACAACGATATCTTCTAGGTGAACCTCAGGAAGCTTTGGCAGAGGCGGGAGACACTGATTTATCAGGCACTAAGATTAGATTCAAACCAAGTACAACTATTTTTACACAAACAGATTTTCATTTCGAAATACTTGCAAAACGTCTACGAGAACTTTCATTTCTAAATTCAGGTGTGAAAATAAGTCTAAATGACAATAATAATGAAAAAGCAGATGTGTTTGAATACAAGGGCGGTATAAAAGCCTTTGTTGAACATTTAAACCAAACCAAAACCCCAATAAACGAGCATGTGTTCTATTTTCAAACCCAAAAAGAAGATATTGGAGTAGAAGTAGCCATGCAGTGGAATGATAGTTACCAGGAAAACATCTTCTGTTTCACCAATAATATTCCACAGCGCGATGGTGGTACTCATTTGGCTGGTTTTCGTGGCGCTTTAACTCGAACCTTGAACCAATATGTTGAAAAAGAAGGTATGGCGAAGAAAGCCAAAGTTTCACTTAGTGGAGATGATTCTAGGGAAGGTCTAACCGCTGTGTTATCGGTTAAAGTGCCAGATCCAAAATTTTCTTCTCAAACCAAAGACAAGTTAGTTTCGTCTGAAGTTAAAGGCGTGGTTGAATCAGCAATGAATGAACAATTGCAATCATTCTTGCTTGAATTTCCCAGTGATGCTAAACAAATTGTTGGCAAGATTGTAGATGCCGCACGAGCACGAGAAGCTGCACGAAAAGCTAGAGAAATGACTCGCCGTAAAAGTGCATTGGATATTGCCGGACTACCAGGAAAATTGGCGGACTGCCAGGAAAAAGATCCGGCGCAGTCAGAATTATTCCTGGTGGAGGGTGATTCAGCCGGTGGTTCAGCTAAACAAGGTAGAGATCGTCGTTATCAAGCAATTCTGCCGTTGAAAGGTAAAATACTTAATGTGGAGAAGGCACGTTTCGACAAAATGCTTTCTTCTGCAGAAGTTGGAACTTTGATTACAGCTTTGGGCTGTGGTATTGGTCGTGAAGAATTCAATGCTGATAAATTACGCTACCATCGAATTATTATCATGACCGATGCGGATGTGGATGGATCTCATATCCGAACTCTATTACTCACTTTCTTTTACCGTCAAATGCCAGAAATTATCGAACGTGGCCATGTCTATATTGCTCAACCCCCTTTGTATAAAGTGAAAAAGAGCAAACAAGAAACTTACGTGAAAGATGATGCTGAATTAACTCGTTATTTGTTAGCAGCAGCTATCGACAAAGCGAGTTTATATCCATCCGAAAACACACCGCCAATCACTGGAGCTGGATTAGAAACTCTGGCAACCGATTATCGAACGGTTATGCAGATTATCGATCGCCTAAGTCGACGTTTCGATCGTAGCACTGTTGAGCGAATGATTTATTCCCCAATTATAGGCGAAGCTCTATTGGCTGATGAGTCGTTAATTAGAGTTTGGTTAGGTAATTTAATCGCACCGTTGAATGACACCCGTGAAAACATACAGTATGAGGCAATAAGCAATTGCCAGGAGAAAGAGTTTACGATTGTTGTGACTCAAAATAGCGTGAGTAAAGAGTTTGTCTTTGGTTCAGATTTTTTTAATTCTAGTGAATATGTTTTGATTGGAAAGCTTGGCAAACAACTGCAAGATTTGTTGCAAGACGGTTCGTATGTGCAAAAAGGTGATCGTAGTGAGCCAGTAAGTACTTTTAAACAGGCGATGACTTGGTTATTTGAAGAAGCAAAACGTGGCCAACATATTCAACGCTACAAAGGATTAGGTGAAATGAATCCCGACCAGTTGTGGGAAACGACTATGAATGCCGAAAGTAGGCGCTTACTTCAAGTAAGAGTCGAAGATGCGATCGCAGCCGACAGTATTTTTTCAACCTTAATGGGTGATCAAGTCGAACCAAGACGAGAATTCATAGAAGCTAATGCTTTGTCAGTGAACAATTTGGATGTTTAGCTGGCTTCAATTTTTTTTTAGGCTGTGTTTGCTTAAGGTGGCGCCGCAAGAAGCGCCATCTACCCAGTTTGTGCAAAGCATCAGCTTTTTTGCCTTTTGGCTATCCAGTAGTTTATTTTTTCTCTTGTTACAAAATTTCACCGTATCCGTCATACTTGGATTAATCCAAGTGCTACTAATTAGTTTTTTGCTTCAACTAGGTTTGTGGATTACCAATACGCCAGAGCGAAGTGTGCAAGCGCGTACAGCATTGTTTGGATCAGGAGCGACTTTATTATTCATTTTAGTGCCAGTGCTGAGTTGGCTGATTCAAATGAACAGCGAAACCAATTATATTTTTTCATTAGTTGGAGTTTTCGCTATGATTTGGTCGATTTTGGTTTTAGGCAATATTTTACATCACACTTTTGATATACAGAAACTAGCGGGTATAGGCATTGCAATTGTTTATATTTTTATGACGTTCGCAATCACCTTGCGAATATTAAAAGTTTTAGCCATTTCAAACACGATTTAATTATGCATATTCATATATTAGGTATTTGTGGAACATTTATGGGTGGTGTCGCCCTACTCGCCCGGGAAAAAGGTTTTAAAGTCACGGGATGTGACGCTGCAGTTTATCCACCCATGAGTACCCAGCTTGAAGAACAAGGTATTGAACTGATACAAGGCTATTCAAACGAACAGTTTTCATTCTTACAGCCAGACTTAGTTGTCATTGGCAATGCCATGAGTCGTGGCAATGAAGCTGTCGAATATGTACTAAACAATAATCTTGCATATACCTCTGGTCCGGAATTTGTTTCACGTTATGTATTACAAGATAAGTGGGTGCTTGCTGTCGCTGGGACTCACGGCAAGACAACAACTAGTAGTATGCTTGCGTGGATACTTGAAGCAGCGGGAATGAAACCAGGTTTTTTGATTGGTGGTGTAGCAGAAAATTTTTCTATATCGGCACGTCTAGGCGATAGCGATTTTTTTGTTATTGAAGCCGACGAATACGATACAGCTTTTTTCGACAAACGATCCAAGTTTGTTCATTACCGGCCTCGCAGCTTAATTCTTAACAATCTAGAATTTGATCACGCTGATATTTTTAAAGATTTGCATGCTATCCAAACCCAATTCCATCATTTGGTTCGTATAGTACCGCAACAAGGTTTGATTGTTTGTAACAGTGATGAAGAAAATCTTTCCGAAGTTTTGGCTCAAGGATGTTGGACGCCTGTAGAAAATTTTAGTCAGAACAGCGAAACCGACTGGAGTTTCAATTTACGAAATCCAGATGGCAGTAGTTTTGATGTATTACTTAATAATAAAAATCTTGGAAGTGTTGTATGGCCAATTATCGGCTTGCATAATGTCTCCAACGCCATTTCGGCAATTGCTGCTGCTAGACATGCGGGTGTTCCGGTTAGTGAGTCCATACAAGCTTTGTCAGAATTTAAAACTGTAAAACGTCGAATGGAATTACTAGGTGATATCAGTGGAATCAAAGTATATGATGATTTTGCACACCACCCCACTGCCATTGAAACGACTTTGCATGGCCTACGGCAAAAAGTCGGTAAAGAAAAAATCATCGCTATTCTTGAACCGCGTTCAAATACAATGAAACTTGGTGTTCACAAAGATACCTTAGCTGCGTCGGTGCAACATGCGGATTCTTTATTAGTGCTTCAATCACCGGATATTTCTTGGTCTGCTGATAGCGCTTTTGCGCAAGCAAAAATACCTGTTTTGGTTTTTCAAAGTGTAGAGGACATTATTGAATCTGTTGTTGCACTGGCTAAACCAGGAGATCATATATTGATTATGAGTAATGGTGGTTTTGAGAATATTCACCAAAGATTATTGCAACGCCTCGAATCATTGTGAAACAAAAAAGCTTCACAATTGCCATTACCGGCGCATCAGGGGTGCAATATGGAATTAGATTGCTGCAATGTTTATTGCAAGCAAAGCAACGTGTGTATCTACTCATATCCGATCCTGCCAAAGTTGTGATAGCAACCGAAACCCAATTTAAACTACCAAGCGATTCGAGTGCTATTGCACAATTTTTCTGTAGAGAATTTAGTGTCAACGAATCGCTTTTAAGCGTGTTTAACAAGAACCAATGGATGGCCCCGGTTGCAAGCGGTTCTAATCCCACAGATGCCATGATTATATGCCCGTGTTCCACCGGCACACTTTCTGCAATTTCCGTTGGGTCCAGCCGGTCTTTAATTGAAAGAGCGGCTGATGTCATGTTAAAGGAAGGTAGGAAACTAATTTTGGTTCCACGTGAAGCGCCATACTCGAGTATTCATCTTGAAAATATGCTGAAACTATCAAAACTAGGTGTCAGCATTATTCCAGCATCGCCAGCTTTTTATCACCGCCCTGAAACTATTACCCAACTTATCGACACTATTGTGGCCAGAATCTTAGATCACCTAGCAATCCCCCACAATCTGGTGCAGCGTTGGGGCGAATAAAAATGCCCTCGAAAAATATTCCGCTATTTCCATTGCATACGGTGTTATTCCCTGGTGGTCCATTACAGCTGAAAGTATTCGAACCGCGGTATACGGATATGATTAGCCAATGCATGAAAACCAATAGTCAGTTTGGCATTAGCTTGATTCGCGAAGGAAAAGAAATAGGTGAACCAGCCAGCACGTATGAAATAGGAACTATGGCAGAAATAACCGATTGGACCATGCGAGATGACGGGATTCTTGGTGTGTCTGTTGTTGGTGGTCATCGTTTCAAAATAAATGACCAAGCTAGTCAAAGTAATAATTTAGTAATGGCAGATATTGAATACTTTGATGAAGAAATAGAGAGTGAGGTGCCGGATGACTTCCAACCTTTAGTTGATTTATTGCATGACTGCATGGAACAATATAAAGATCGTTATGCCGGATTGCCAATCGAATATAATAATTCTTCATGGGTGGGCTATCGTCTGGCGGAGTTTCTACCCCTGCGCTTACCTCAAAAACAATATTTTCTACAGCTCAACAACCCACTGCAACGCCTTGAACGTCTGGGCGATGTATTAGAACATCTAAACATTCACTACTAAATTGTCAAATCCATGCTGTTGAATTTTTTTAGCGGCTAGTTGGTTAGCCAAACTAACACTGTTTTCAAAGCTTTCACCAAGTAATAAATTCGCAATCAAGCCAGCATTAAAAGTGTCACCGGCACCAATTGAATCAACAATGTTTAAGTTATTTTTAGCTTTGTGAAACCCAGTTTTGCCATTGTGGCTCCAATAGACGCCTTGATCGCCCCAGGTGACTGTGAATGAAATGTTATTTTTTATATTCAGACTTTGCATAAAGTCTGTTGCTTGGTTAAAGCTATTTTCCAGTACATAATGTTTGGAAAAATTTATATAATTAACTTTATTAAATATATTTTCAATTCCTTCACGTGATTTTTCGACCTCTAATGAAATAGAACCCTGGAAATCTGTGGCTGTCAAATGATTCAGCATAAGTTTAATTTGATCTATATTTCGACCTTCGAAATGAATCCAAGCAAACTCATTGGTTTTGATCGACTCAAAGCTTTGAAAACTATATTCAGGTAAGTCTCGATAATGCACTATAGTTCGAGTTCCGGAGTCAGCAGCGTTCCAAACTATTGAAACCGGTGTTTTTGAATTCGGCTGATAGTGAACATATTGCAAACGAATATTATGTTCGAACAAGTGAGATTTTATAACTTTGCTAAAATCATCAGTTGCAAGCGTTCCGGCAAAATAACCAGCAAGAGGATATTGAGACAAAACTGTTAAAGTATTAGCACAATTTCCGCCACAGCTCAAACGCAAAGAATCTGCGCGACATTCCGCATCTTCAGGTGGGTAAAAATCAACAGCTGCTACGAGATCGACTACAGCATTACCGACAAGCAGTACCTTATGCGGTTTTTCCACGGAGCCTCACAAGAGGAACATAATAAATGAAAAACTCTAAAAGAGCCCAACCTACTAAACCAATAGTGGGCCAATACCACTCAAAAAAGAATATGGTAAGAAACCCAAAATAAAAAATATCCCAGACAAGAATGAAATATAATATCGCCAGACCAATAGGAAAGCATGTCTGTCGTCCCCCACAATCTGAGCAATAAACATCAAGCCATTTACCTGCTCTGAACTTTTGAATTGGTTTGATCGTTAGATTTTTACAGTGTGCGCAAGCAATTTTTTCCATAGCGGCCTCTAGATACTAACTAAGAATTATTCTATAAAAATGAGTTATAAGGTGCTGGAAGCTAAATATTCTTGCAAAACACCGGACTGCCAACCATAGCTTTAAGGCCCTTAATTTTCAAGAGTTAATTAGCTAAAGAACATTGAAAGGCACGCCGATTGAATACAGACAAATGTTTCAAGCTCGGTCACAGATTCCGTGTTTTGAAGCCTATGATAATTCCATGTTATTTGTTTTATATGTAAGGATTAGCGGTCATGAAAAAATTATTTTCAAGCTTATTACTAACTGCACTTTGGTCTGGTGTTTCCGCTGGTCCGGTGTTCCACCCCATGGGTGCTAGTATGACATATGGTGATGTTAGTGTGACGCAAAATATATTTGCAAGCACAAATAACCCGTCATCAGGTGCTTCCGTATTTGAATACGATCGAACTGGGGAATTTCGTTTCGGTTTAGTTAGTTCAATTGGCGCAAGTTTAGAGCTGGCACAAATTGATGCCTTTATTGACGACATTAACGATATGCAAGATAACTTGAATCTACAAAATGTATCAATAGCCCAAGTAACTGATATGAAGAATAGATTCGATAATTTGTTAGTTAAACTAGGGGATGAGCCCTATTTATTTAATATTGGATTAGCAGCAGAAATACCGCTGTTCCCAATTGTATTTTCCGGATCATCTATTGGTGGTGCATTAACTTTAGACGTTAACACCGCTGTTCAACTACAAGCCGGTTTACTGGACAGCCCCTTCCAATTCAATCCAGAAACCCAGCAGCCGGAAACCAATACGGCTTTTTACATAAAAGGTGGTAACGTTACTGAAACTTCAGCAACGTATAGCCGTCAACTATTTACTAACTTCATGGGGCTTGGGTTAGGAAATCTTTATGCTGGAGTTGATTTCAATCTATACCAAGTTGGATTGAAAAAGTTAGTTCTTGGAATGGCAAAAGCAGATGCTTTAAATGCCATAGTTCAATCTGAATTAAGTGGTGGCTTTACCCAAGTTAAAAGTTTTGGGTTGGATGCTGGTGTTTTGTTAGTTAACAAGAATTATCGTGTTGGCGCAACTATTAATAATATCAATTCACCTTCATATGCATACCCCTCAGTCGGTACCGATTGTGAAACCATTGACGATCTTGATCTAAAAGATAGTTGTTTTATTGCTCGAGCTTATGCATCTGAAATTGCCTTAGAAGAACTTCATGTGATGAATCCACAACTACGAGTGGAAGGATCATTCACTACTAAAAGCAAAAATTTTGTTATTTCTGGACTATTAGATGTGAACTATGTTCACGATTTGCTTGGAAATCCAACACAACGGTTCTCTGTTAGTGCAGCCTATGCGTCACGTAGTTGGATTATTCCGGGATTACGTGTTGGCTATCATCAAAATTTAGTTGGAACTCAACTAGGGTATGTTGCTTTAGGTATGTCATTGTTTAAATCAGTTCACGCTGACGTGGCCTTATCACCGCAAATGATAGAATATCAGGGCTCTCAACTTCCACGTAAAATCGCTTTGAATATCGGTTTTGATCTTAATTTTTAATTCATTGAGGAATAATCATGAAAAACCATAGTAAATTCTATATCGCAGGTGCTGCAGCCATGGTCGCTCTGATGGCCTCATGCGCAGTGGATCAGGATTCGGGAGCGAGCAATTCCGTTAATGCACTATATGGCCGTGCAGTTGATGGTTATCTCGCTGGATCATTAATTTATGTTGATTCAAACGAAAATGGCAAATTGGATGTTTGGGAAGAACGTGGAGTAACAGATATTCAAGGATTCATCGGCTACAACCCAAATAGTACAACCGATTATTGTGCTGATGGAGTTGCCGTTGATAAAGCCATACACTGCTTGAAAATAGTTTCAGACAAAGAAGTTACCTTACGCGTTGTTGGCGGATATGACTTATCAACATCTGCCCCATTTACTGGTTCTATGTATTTCAAAGTAGATGCAAAAACGTCCTCTATTAGCAACTTATTAGTGTCTTCTCCTATTCAATCGTTAATGGCGTTGTTATCAGATGCTGATAAAGCCACAATGTTGACTAACGAAAATACTGCCTCTACTTTGACGCTAACTTCAGCAGACTTGGCATCAGATTTTATGGCTTTTGTAAACCCTGCGAATGTTACCGCCCAAGAAGTGTGGTTGGTGAAATTAGCAATTGAATTGCAAAAAACAACGGATATTATAGGTGGAAACCTAGCAGCATCTTATAGTGGATCTACTGGCTATAAGGGTTTTGGTGAATCGGGAGGTCTCCCAGACGATGGTAATGGGTTTGTCTATCAGGCAATTGCTAATCGTTTTGCTACGGTAGCGCCAAGCACTTCTATGAACGCATTCATAACGAGTGACATAAATAACATCATTAATGAAGCTAGCAACCTAGCTGCAGCAAAATTAGCCTTGTTAAATGATTTGCAAACAGCCGTAACACCGAATACCGCCTTGGTTGCAACACTTAATTCACGTGTAACCAATATGCTGGCGCGTATTCAAGATATTTTCGTGACGAATTCTGCTACCTTATTGGGAGCGACGATTACTGCAGCACAAATGAATGGTGGTATACGAGCGATTGATGCAATTACTCGCTTGTCAGCTGATCCGGCACAAACAGATGTTGGCACTATAGCGACAGTCATTACCTTTTCTAATGACCCAACATATATCACAAACTTAGCCAATCCTGGCGCAGATGTTCTTGATGTCGTAGCAGAAGTAAAAGCAGGCACTGTAACAGTTGTTGGAGATGTTGATAACTATGCAGCACGTTCAACTGTGGATTCAATTGTTCCTGGCAACAATCTTGATGGTCAACAGCTCGCACTAGAGGATGGCACCAATAGCGTCGCTTTACAATTTACTGGTGGTGTTGACACAGATTTGGACGGCTCCGCTGATGAAGGCACCTTAACATTACAAATTGATGCGTTTTCCACCGGTGGTGGGAATGATTTGTTTACACCAACGGACTCTGATGGTGATGGTGTCGCTGACCCAATTTCAATTACCGGCGATTGGCAAAAACTAGATGACTATTCTATGTTATTGACCATTGAACCGGTTCCTGGGGTTACTGAAACTTTGATCGTTAAGCCATCAGTAGATGAACTAGGTAATACTATTTACAATTTTGATTTAGGTGGTGAAACCATCGAATGGAACGCAGGTGCTGGTGGTACCAATGGCTTTACCGCTATTCCATAATTTCAGGACAAATTGCTTATAAAAAAACCGGGCTCTATAGCCCGGTTTTTTTATAAAAATAAATTGAAAGTAATTTCTGTGCCGTATGATTTGGGCGCTATTAAAAAATGAGAGCCAATCGCGAGATATGTGTTTTGGTAAGAAGCAAACAGTTTTAAGTTACTATGTTGGGTGTTTGCATGAATAATTTCGATTGTACTGGCTATTTGCAACTGCCGCCTGATTTGCTTTGCTGCGCCAAAACGTAGGCGCGGTCTATTGTCATACTCGAAAAATTCACGACGATAAATATCCATGTCAGCAAAAATTCTTGATTGCCACTTTAGCTGTTTTTGAATAGCCAAAGCAAACACCGGCATGGAGACAAACTCTTTGCTATCGCTCACTACTTCTGTCTGAGGAAATACATTTTGCATTTTAATTTCATATAATACGGTGGCTGTTTGTTGATAAACGCCGCCAAAATCCAAATTATAATAAGAGAATTGTTTTATTTGATATGTGAGAGATTCTTGTAACCAATTCTGTGTGTTAGTGTTGACATAAACTAATTGATTCTTTTTCAAGTAAGGTCTAATGCCAAAAGAAAAATTGTTACCTATAGCTGATCCCATGACTACACCAATTTGTGTTTGATACAGTGTGTAACGTTCAATTGTGCTATTTAAGCTTGGGTTAGTTGGATCATTAAAGTCTATTGTGTCAAATTTACTATAATGTGTTTTCTGTTCGTACTCTGCATGAGTATAAACAGCAATTTTAAATGGGACGTTGGTTAGTGCCAAGCCACCATGTACCGAATAATACTTTATTGAATTCGTAGTGGTGATGTTTTCATACGCAAGCTGCAATTGTTGTCGATTCTGTTCACTATTCTGAGACAAATAGTTTTGATAAGTTTTTTTTAATTCATTAAGTGGTGTCTCTAATATTTGTTGTGGACTTCTAAGCATAGAAAAATTAAACGGTGATAATGCGATGTCGGGACGCCGCGACAGATAATTTATATGAGCCGGGTTGCTCGTTGTGGTAAATGTTTGTGTAATGAGAGTGCCATTAAAAGTGTTATTTTCTGCATGAACCGGTACTACCAATAAAAAAATTATTATAAAAAAGAAGATTCTGAATTTAAAATTTTTCAGTTTTGGTTTGATGCGGCAGAATAGTATTTTCACTTTGTATGAAAGCATATAAGCTCGTCTTAATATAGAGTGAGGGTCGGCCATTTTAGCAATTTTTCTGGGAAATCAGCATGTTTTATCAACGCAGCGTTGGTTTAATATTACCCCTTTTAAAGCAATGAGAATTATAATGCGTTTATTGAGGTATTAATTCATTTGTTTGGCTTGACACTCCATTAGACACATGGCATAAAGTCCGCTGGCCTTGATTCCCCTGGAATCAAAGCACATGCACAGTGTACCCCAGGCAAAATAAGTCTTAAACGGATTGATCGTCGCGGGGTAACGCTTAGGAAATAATTTGGGAGGATAATTATGAAAGCTAAATGGTTAAGCGTACCTGCAGCTGCTTTATTAGTAATGGGTTTTTCTACTGCACAAGCTGCTGATATGCCACCTCTTGCTAAGAAAAGTGGATGTACTGCATGCCACGCAATAGACAAGAAAGTTGTTGGTCCAGCATGGGCTGACGTAGCTAAGCGCTACAAAGGTAAAGGCGCTAAAGCTGATCTTGTTTCTAAAGTTAAAAAAGGTGGTAAAGGTAACTGGACTGAGGTGACAAAAGGTGTCCCTATGCCTCCATACTCACCTCGCGTATCTGATGCAGATATCGAGGCTCTAGTTGATTTCGTTCTTTCTCTATAATCGAACGATTTTCAATTAATAAAAAAAGCCGGTCTTGTCACCGGCTTTTTTTATGTGGTCTGACGATGAAAAATTAAAAGTTTTTTAAACTCATCAGGGTCTTTTGTATGTGTGATCTCCCCGGATTTTGGAAAATGTAAATCTTTTAGGCGGGACAACCAAAATCGCAATGCTCCAGCACGTAACATATTTTGCCAACTTTCTTTTTCTTCTATATTTAGAGGACGTAAGCGAACATAAGCATCTACCAACGCGGTCAATTTATGATTATTAATACTTCCATTGTTATTACGACACCAATCATTCACCGTAACAGCCAAGTCGTAGCTAAGTGCATCACTGCAAGCATAATAAAAATCGATTATCCCAGTTAACTTTTCCCCGGAAAACAAAGCATTGTCGCGAAATAAATCCGCGTGAATAATTCCTTGTGGTAAAAAGTGTCGTGGATGATCTTCTTGGTAGGCTATTTCGTCGAGTAAAAGATTTTTATCAGCATCATCGAGAAATTCGACTATTTCTTCAGCTGTATGGTCTATCCAGCGTGGATCCCGACTGTTTTGTTTATCAGTGTGAAAATTTAATCCAGAAATATGAATATTTGCCAAAGCTTCACCAATAGCGCGACAGTGAATCTCGCTTGGCTTCATTTGACTTTTTCCTTCCAAGCGTTGCACGAGAGCCGTTGGTTTTTGTTTTAATATTTGTAGATATTGACCATTTTCTGCCTTGATTGGGTGGGCACATGAGATACCTGACTCATTTAGATGTGCCATTAAATCGAGATAAAATGGAACCTCGTCTTTGTCGAGTTCTTCGAACAAAGTCAGGACAAATTTACCTTGTGAGGTGTTGACAAAATAATTAGTGTTTTCGATACCGGCGCTTATTCCTTGGAAGTCTTTTAAAATCCCAAGATCATAATTACCTAAGAACGTTTGCAGTTCTTTCTCATCAATAGTGGTATAAACAGACATATTTGATTAATTACCAACTAAATAGAACCCAAGACGGAATAAGTAGATTGGCGTCGAGCGGGTTTTTACGAGTTTCTAGATCGCCGTCGCCGTCGGTATCAACAAGAAAATAAGGTTTGCCCTTTTTCGGGTATATTTTGATCATGTAGACACGCCCGTTGGCGCGGAACTCTTCTATACGACTATTTTTGTCTTCAATAATGATGTCAGGTTCTGGCATAGCCTGGACCTGCTGATTGCGCGAATCAGTTTGAGCCATAGCCAGTCCTAAAGCGAAAATAGTAAATAGGGCCAAGACTAATGTGAATATTTTTGAATAATGCATATTTGTATTATAAACGTGGGTCAGTAAGTTCGCCTAGTGAAATCAACCCCTTCCCTATTACAAATCGAGCATTACTTCTTGTTCTTCTGCAGAAGGCTCAAAACCAGAATGTTCATAATGATTGAATATTGCTTCAACTATATCACTTGGTTTATCAATGAGTTGCATTAGGTTCATATCATCGGCATCAATGGTTTTCTCTGGTACTAGGGTATCCTCGAACCAGTGCAACAGACCATCCCAGAACGGTTTGTGTACGAGTATAATAGGAATTCTGCGAGTTTTTGAGGTTTGAACCAAGGTTAATATTTCTGCTAGCTCGTCCAAAGTGCCAAATCCACCGGGCATAACAACATATGCTGCTGCGTATTTAACAAACATTACCTTGCGC
>JAOUJM010000322.1 GCA_029883265.1 Gammaproteobacteria bacterium | reverse complement strand
TACTGCTAAGCGATAACGAGCCATGGCGACAAATCAAATTAAAGTGTCACGCTTTTTTATATGGGTATTGCGCAATTCTCTACGCTTGTTTGTTCCTTTAATGACCGCTGCAGTGGTCGTAACCCTTTGTGAACTCAGTATTCCTTGGTTGCTTGAACAAGTCATCGATGAAGCGGTTAGCAATACGATTGATCATGATCGGGTTAATCAGTTCGGCATGATCATGGGGGGCGTTATAATTGTGCTCTACTTGGTGCATCATCTTTATGTACGTCTGCAACACAATATGGTTTGTGATATTAGTTATCAAACCTATCGGCAAATGTATCAGCATTTAATGCGTCAGCCCTTATCTTATTTCAAGCGTAAACGCTCGGGTGAAATCATTCATCGCGTCACCAATGACACATCCGAGCTTGAGGATAAGCTGCAATATTTGTTAGCTGATTTACCCTACGAGACCATGGTCGTTTTCGGCGTGTTGGCCATGATGTTGTATTTAGATTGGACCTTGGCATTAATTGTTTTTACGTTCTTAGTATTTACTTCCATTTTATCCTCACGCATTGGACGGCCTTTGCCGACACTAGAACGGCGAGTACAACTCTTAGGTGCACGTTTTGCGAATCGTTTACAGGAAGTCCTACAAGGCATTCGCACGGTTAAGGCGTTTGGTAAAGAGTCTGAAGAAACCTTACGTCTGGATGAAGCCAACGCCAATCGTGTGAAAGTGAAACGCAGTTCTGGACGGGTTGAGTCCTTTTTATTGCCGGTTTTTGATTTAATGGAAATACTCGGCGTAGTATTGGTTGTGTGGTATGGCGCGCACTTAATTTTAAAAGGGCAGTTGACCCCTGGCGGTTTAGTTGCATTTATCGCCTATATGGAAATATTGGCAGGTCCCGTGAGTCGTGCTGGAAAATATTATCGTCATTGGTTGGAGGCGCGGGCAATTGCCCAGCGAATATTAGTTTTTCTTGACGATAGTGATTATCAAGCACGCGATGCCAATATTCGACGCCGTCAACAAGACAAAGGGGAAATCAAGTACGTGGTGTTTGATCATGTTGGTTTTGCTTATCCTGGACATCCACGTCAAGTCTTAAGCGATATTAAATTTCATGCAGCGAAAAATGAAATTGTCGCTGTGGTCGGGCGCAACGGAGCGGGTAAAAGTACCATCATGGAATTGCTGCAAGGTTTTTATCGGCCTACCCAGGGTCGCATTGTAGTGGGTCGGTATGATTTACGTGCTTGGGATGAGATCAGTTGGCGCCAACGTTTGGCCACGATGTCACAAGATGTGTTTCTATTTAACACGACGATTCGAGAAAATATTAAATATGGCAAAGCTGATGCGACCGATGAAGAACTCCAGGCCGCGTGTCAGGCAGCCGGTGTCAATCAACTATTGTCGCGTTGGCCAAAAGGACTGGATACGGTCGTCGGTGAGAAAGGTGGTCGAATATCCGGGGGGGAGCGTCAACGCATTGCACTTGCGCGTTTATTTCTCATAGATCCGGAAGTCATTATTTATGATGAACCCACCGCCGCCATGGACGGTGAGGCAGCAAAAGATATTGCGCGAAGCATTTTGAAGCTAGCGCAGGGCCGTATTTCAATTGTTATTGCCCATCAAGCCGAAATGGTAGCGATCGCTGATCGTGTAGTTTTGGTCGATCAAGGACGCGTAATCGCACAGGGTTCCCATGAGCGACTAATGCAAACTCAAGATTTGTACCGACGTTTATTTGAAACAATCGAGCACAAATCAGAGTTCAATAAATTAATGCAGGAAGTGCATCACAAGAGTGATGCATTGCTTCCTTCTTAGCTCACCATTGTACCGCTAACAAGCTTACTAACTTGTTTTTTGGAAATCGACCTGACAACCTCAGGCTTTGCTGGCACAACAGACTCGATGTTGCTAACTGGTGTTTGAGTTTCCTTAGGAGACGATTTTATTTCTTTAGCAAATTTCTTCAAGCTTAAGCGTGTATCTTTTGGCAAAGCAAACATACGCATAAAGCTCGAACCGTCGAAAAATTTCAAGTGTTTTTCGATATTTCTTAGCTCCAACTGTTTATCGATGAAGGCTGGATTCATGCCACCCACATTATGCACATCACTCGCCACAACAAACCCCCATTGTGACCAGAAGGAAGGAATGTAAGTCATGTAGGGGGAAGCAAAAGTAAAAGCTTTTTTCAAGCCATGATAGACTTCTGCAAATTCTTCATTTTCAAATTCAGATGCGCACATGGCTTGATAAACCACAATGCCACGAATTTCGAGAATACTCTTGAGTTGTTTGTAGAATTTCTTGCTGAAGAATTCAATTGTTGGGTCGGATTCTTCAAAACCATCACAGACATCAACTATAATAATATCAAACATTTCACGGCAGTTTTTTACGTATTGCAAACCGTCGCCAATAATAAGCTCCAAGCGAGGATCGTCAAAAGCGTTTTGATGCCATTCCGGTAAAAATTTTTCGCATTGTTCAATCAAAAAAGCATCAATATCCACCATCACAACACGTTGTACCGATGGATAGCGCAATATTTCTCTGGCCGTAGCACCTTCTCCACCACCAATAATTAAAACTGATCGTGGTTCGTCATGGGCAATCATCGCTGGATGGATTAAGGATTCATGATAGCGGTGTTCATCTTTTTCTGTGGATTGAATTAAGCCATCAAGCATTAATACTTTGCCATAAGCACCGGTTTGGTAAATGGCTATATCTTGAAATTGAGATTGTGTTTGTAAAAGGCAAGAATGGATGGTAATACTAAGTTTTTCGTTTTCGGTGCCGTATTCGTATTTCACCTGTCTGTCATAATGCATAAATTTACCCCACACGAATTTGTTATATTAAACGTGAGTCACCCCCATGGCCCACGTCTGGTTTCGAAAAATGTGCGGGAACTCAGTTTTGTAATCAAACTGTACTAGGGTCAATGGTGTTGAAATTGTAGTTGCAGCTTACAACTCCATATGAATAGTTAATTGAATTTCCCCAACCCCGCACGCATGTCATTTAATAGACATCTTTTTTCTACTTATTTATTAATCTAGCACGCTGATCAGGAATTCCCAATTAATTTAATTGCGCCAGTATCAATTTAATTGATCAAAAATAAGCCTAGATTTCGTCAGAAAAAATTGTTTACATTTTTGCGTGATTTTCAGTTTGATGTTCTCGAAGCTACATTTTCTAGGCAAATGAGCCCAATAATGTATTTATTAATGGTGGTGGTCCTTGAAAAATTCGTTTGTGAGGTGATATGCGAGCAGTTCCCAATTTCCATGGTTTACAAAAATGTCAGTAGCGTTTGACTAGTTAAGACTGTTTTTACCAAAACAGTATTGAGACATCAGTTTTTTGTGTTGAATTTGTTGATAAATAAGGCTTGTATCGTTGCCATGGCCGCTTACGATCAATCCATCAATTGACGACTCGTCAATGAAAAGAAATAAATTGGTTATCGATAAAAAACGTAAAACTAGGTAGGCCCGATCCCCACAATATTTGAACGAATAACCAGAATGAAAATTTGTCACTGCTGCACAATACAATATGCCTTGCAACTAGATGATGCTTGTCATGCATCAATGCAACGTTTGTTTGTACTGACACCATCTGCGAAGTAACTGGACTAGCAATTTCACGGGTCACTAATGAAGGTAGATCCTTAGGCAATCCCGCAGCGAATACTGACTGCGGGATTATTTTATTTAGCTTTGGATTTAATGACCGAGATTATTGATCCTATCCAAAATATCTTTGGCGACTAGAATTTCCTCTCGACTGAAATACATGGCGTGAGCCGAAATATACTCAGCCCATTGTAAAATCACATGTTGTAGCTCGACATAGGAACCACTAAGCCCCATACCAGAGGTGTGATTTAACTCAGTACCAAGCAGTTGTTTGTTGAGCAAGTCAACTGCATCGCTGCTACGCATGGCCATGATGCTATGTGCATGTACGAATTCATCGCCATCTATAAATTGGAAAGGCTTAACTAGATGAAAAGATTCAATCCATGTGAGGTATCCCATCATTGTTGCAGCATCGATATGAGCTCTGCCTTTACCTTTGATTGCCACTGAAAGTTGATGTTTCCAATAACCAATCGTTTTTCCAACACCCGGAAAAGAAAAACCGTCGCCATCGCTATCGTCCGAATTTAAATCATCGAGAATGGCTTGTGTGTTGACTACAAATGTAAAATCTTGGTTAATAATATCTTGATCAACGACAGAAACATTTAGACTAGAGGGATGCCCTATGTCTGCGTATGAAAACAACACTTCATTAAAATCGTGCACCGAAGTTGAGTGTGGGACATGAACATGATAGTCACCCGGTACCAGGGAGATGAACTCATATTGTCCATTTTCATCAGTAACCACTGTGGCGATAATATTGTCTGCTGAGTCAAAAAGTTCAACTGAAACATTATTTAGAAGGGGTTCTCCATTATCATAGATTCCATTATTGTTTGCATCCATGAACAACAATCCGCTGATGGAATAATGCGTTTCAGGATTGACAATTGTTTCGCCTGGTCCTTGGGTTGTGCCGATTGCGTAATAGGTTCCACCTTTAACAGAATAATCGTTAGCAACAGTGTCGACTTGACCTTGGACTACAATGGAATAGTACTGAGTTGTTCCGGCGGCTTGACCCTCATCCCATTTCATGCCCATCACACCAGTTGTGGGGTCAAGTCCATAGGACGTTAAGTTATCAGGGGAAACAGACACCAAGGCGACGGTGTCTAAATCAAAAGCGAGTACCCAATGACTCAAATCTTTCTCATCACTCGACGTAATCAGTTCATAGGTGAAAGTGCTTGTATTGGCTTCGCTATTATATACAACATCAACTAGCGTTACCGACCA
>JAOUJM010000321.1 GCA_029883265.1 Gammaproteobacteria bacterium | reverse complement strand
CTCGAAGGTCCATTTGTGGAAACTCACGATTCATTTATTAAAGCATTTAGGCCGAAGCATGCGTTATTGAATAAACGTTAGCTAGCGCAGATTTATCTGTGTTATTGCGCAATCATTAAGCAAGCTGTTGTTGAAACACAACAGCTTGCTTTTATAAAAACATTTTAAAATTCTATCCACATAAGCAACATCGTTACATGTATTCAAATTATCAAAAACATTTTTTATTTGAAAATAAAAAATGTTAGTTGTGTTTGTCAGAGCATATTTTGATTAGCGCTGGTAATCAAGCGACTGACTGCTATAATCAGCCTCACCAAACCGGGAAGGTTTGCTTTTTAAAACAAAAGGGGATGAATTATGAAAAAAGTTTTATTGTTATTATTGTTAACCATATGTTTAAGTTTTGCATCAATCCTTAGCGCTGATGATCGTGATGATGACGATGAAGACTTCTGGAATCAGAATAATTTTGTAGTTTCTAAATGGGCCGATATTAATAATAATCCACTGACATTGGATGAAAAGTTTGGTGATGGCACGTCGGCAGTTACACGTTTTTTAAGCAATACTCGCAAAGCCAAAGTTTTATACCAAATAAATGAAACCTGTAAAGATGCCACTTGTGCGGCACCTTATGCTATTGGCAACATAATCAACCATGTCAATGATTACGAGATTACCCATGGAATGTCAAAGCGCAATTATGAAATTGTAGTCGTGGTACACAGTGCAGGCTGGCGCTTGGTATTGGACAATAATGCAGCATCAGCTCACGCAATAAGTAATCCGTTTCAAGCAGCGGTTGAAAAATTACTAAGCAATCCGAGTATCAAAGTTTTATTCTGTCAGAATACAGCTCACGGAAAAGCCATCACTAAAGATCAAATGATTGATGGAATAGGGTTTGTAACAGCCGGCGTTTCAGCCTTGGCAGATTTTCAAGACCAGGGTTATCGTTACGTGCAACCGTAAAAAATAAAAAAGCCCTATCGTTATGATGGGGCTTTTTTGCTATATTTGCTGATCAAATAAAATCTAAAAACGAATTCCATAACGAATTAACATACTGGCTGCGGCGGTCAGATAACCGGATATATCACCACTTGGGTAGGCATGCTGATCATAAGGTTTGGTTTGACGCATGTTCATCGCTATGTCAAAAGTTGCCTTGCGTGTATTGTAGCCAATGCCAAAAACACCCTCACCGCCGGTGAATGTTTTCTCTATTTGTAAATTTGTCCATTTTTCACTAAATGCACCAATGCCAAAAAATGCTTTGAAACCGCTTTGATTTAAATGGGTGCCAATAATGAATTGTGCATCTGCACCAACTTTCGATTCATTGGTATGATCATGGCTATTTGCGCGGTAGGCATTAAAATTTAATCCGTAGCGATGGTTAAACGCCATAGAAAAAAACACAGATAATCCTGAATATACATCATTAATTAATGGCGGTGGCTGATTGTCGGGATCAGAATAATCGGCGTTTCGATCGTTTGAGGTATAGCTAAGATTGGCAAACGCAATTCCAATATTAAACATTTTGATGCGCTCAGGCCCTAGACGGCCATTTTTTTTCACAATTTTGGATTGGCCAAACATACCATCATTGGAATCGACAAAACTATAACGCACACCTCGATAGCATTTGAATTTGCCGTCGTCAGTTGGATCACAGGAATTGCGCAAGGGTTCCAGGTTAGTTTCCCGGCCAAAACAATCAGCCGATGCCTCACATAGCAGTTGAAATTCACGCTGTGCGCGTATGAGTGCTTGTTCACGCGCATCACCCTCCGATTCAGCCGTGGCAACACCACAAACGAGAATACTATTGCCTTCTTTAATGGAGGCCGCTTCGGTGCAGGTCCACTCCTCGGCAAAGCCCGCTGTGGACAGGAGTAGCAGACTAACCAGAAAGCTGAAATTTTTAAGGTAATAGGATTTAGACATATTACGTCCTTTGATAAAAACCATTGTTGGGTGTACTGTTATCAGCAATAATGTGTAGCTGGACGGGCTAAATATTGCTGTTGATTCATCTTACCAATTCGACCTGCGATCTGGAATCTTAACTTGGAAAATATAAAGGGCTGCCCATGCGAACTTGTTACGTGCTTATACTGAGTGTTTTGTTTGTGGGTTGCGCCCATGATCCTGCAATACCCTTAAAAAAGTTACCAAGTAATATCAGTATTGCTGAAGTTTATGAATTTGCACAATACTCAAAAGATGCTTATGCAACACCTGCAATCCTACAACAGAAATATACTGACAGCTTATTACGAACCAAACATTTTGCGCAACGCGACGCACAATATTTTGTGCTCAAACATAAATCTGGCAAGGCGCTACTGATTAGTTCTCGCGGTACTGCAAGTCTGGAAAATGCCTTAGTGGATGCTGAATACGTCAAAACTAAAGTTAAGGAATTGGATCTGTTTTTACACAAGGGATTTGCTGAGATTAGCTGGGAAGTGTATCAAGATATGCGCCCGAGCTTGTTACCGTATAAGGCAACGCACAACATATCACTCACGGGGCATAGCTTGGGTGGTGCTATGGCGGCCATATTGATGATGTATCTGCAACACGATGGGTTTATGGTGGAAAAGGTGATTACTTTCGGTCAGCCTAAAGTGACCAACCGCAACGGTATGAAAACATTTGAAGAGGCGCCCCTGTTGCGAATTGTTCATGGAAAAGACCCCGTGCCATTGGTGCCGCCGATTACTTTAGTCGCCGCCGAGCATGGTATTTATCGCCATTTTGGTCAAGAGTTGATTTTATTACAAGGGCCGTATTATGTTTTTCTAGATGAGCATGTTGCCGAAGGAAGAGATGTTAGTTCATTTTGGAAAAATCTCGGCAATGAAAAAATTTCTGACCATTTTATGGATAATTACCTAAGCGTTCTTGATAGTAAACAAAAAGATATTATTGCAGTGCGTTATGACCAACGTAAACGTTATGAGCCCTAATTTGTACCGAATATGTTGAAACGTTTTGTTAAACCAACTGATCTACATCTGTCCAGTCGTGATTTATTTATCGCTTGTAGTGCTGCGTTTATAAGTGTATTCATGGTTGCGTCAATGAGTATATATTTTACTAATTATATTACCAGTGTTTGGTTAGTTGCATCGGTTGGCGCTGCTAGTGTATTAATTTTTGTAGTACCCAAAAGTCCCTTATCCCAGCCACGAGCGGTTGTTCTAGGTCATGTTATATCAGCAACTGTTGGCGTCACTTGTGCCAGGTTTATTGAATTAACACCGCTGGCAGTAGCGGCGGCGGTTGCACTGTCTATATTTTTTATGCAGATTAGTCAAAGCATGCATCCGCCCGGTGGGGCTGCGAGTATTGCGGCAGTGCTTGGTGGGCCGGAGGTTGAATCCTTGGGTTACGGTTTTGTATTGTTTCCTACCTTGTTGAATGTTGTTTTGTTGTTATTAATGGCGCTTATCTCTCATCGACTCATGACCGATCAAACCTATCCCGCGTTAATTAAGCCCACCACTAAAACCACTGAGGCAATTAGTAATCATTTGTTGTTTACTAGCGATGATTTGAAAAATGCAATTGAGCAATTACATTCCCCCATTGATGTCGCCCATGACGATTTAATACAGGTTTATCAGCTCGCGCATTTGAATTCACAAAAAAGACGTTTAGGTGAAGTTTGTTGTAAAGATATTATGAGTATACAACCGATTCGTTTTGAATACGGCGATGAACTTAATCAAGTGTGGTCCTGTTTGGTTGAAAAAAAAATTAAGGCGGCGCCCGTGGTCGATCGTTTTGATAATGTGATTGGCATAGTGACCAGTGTGGACTTTATGCGCCATGTAAATCCAGAAACGTCGCAGCCATTAGCGAGTCGTTTAAAACATTTATTAAGTGCTACTAAGGGTCATTATTCGAATAAACCAGAAGTTGTAGGACAGGTCATGACCAGTCCTGTGACAACCGTATCCCAGGATCTGCATATTATTGATTTAATCCCCTTGTTCAATGAACAAGGCATCCATCATTTGCCGGTTGTGGATAGCAAACAAAAACTGATCGGCATGATTACTCGCACGGATTTGCTCAAAGCAATAGCATTGGTGCGCCAATAAAAAAAGGGACTGCAAAGTCACAGTCCCTGGGTTCGCTTATTTATTTAGGTATTGCAAGAATTCAATAGGTGCACCGTTTTCTTCAATAAATGCAACCACAAGATCCTCACTTGGCTGGTTCACTGGGATAATGACTTTTTTCCCGTGAATGGCTTGCTGCAAATCCTCAACTTCAAATGCAACATGCGGCACGGTTTTGACCAGTTCCGGTAGTGGGCAATCCTCATCAAATTTCATCCATTCGATGTGATATTGGCTACTATCATAACCACTAACCGTCATTTTCAAATGGGGTAAATAAGTGCCATTGTCCAGTTGTTTAGTGGGTATACCTAAATGGTGGTATTTCAACATAAAATCGTTCCTCGCAATAAAAACTCGTGAATACTTGGTAATTGATTATTGATTTCTCAGTTTTCATGGCGATTCTCCCAGGCTTATTCAGTCAGAAATAGGTCAATCCCTATTATAGGTGAAAAACGTAAGTGTGCTAGAATAGGCGTTTTTAATTAGGAATGTTTTGTGTCATTAGTACGTTTTGATAAGGTTTCGTTGGGTTTTGGTCATCACTTATTATTAAACCAAGTGAACTTTAGCCTCGAACCCAAAGAGCGGGTTTGCCTGATTGGGCGCAATGGTACGGGTAAATCCACTTTTCTGAAACTCATCAGTGGTGATCTTCATGCTGATGAAGGCTATGTACGAATGGATTCGGGTATTCGCATTTCTCGACTAGAACAAGATGTTCCTATGAATGAAAGCCGCCAAGTGTTTGATGTGGTTGCTGACGGTTTAGGTGCATTGGGTCATTTGGTACG
>JAOUJM010000320.1 GCA_029883265.1 Gammaproteobacteria bacterium | reverse complement strand
GATAGCCTTCTTCGATGTATTTTGCAACTTTTCCGTCATTAATAAGCGCCCAACTTTCATCAACTATTAAGAACTTTGGAATGTCCAGGGGCAACTTAGCCATTTGTTTCTGGATCAGATAAACCAACTGTAGCAAAATCACTTGTTGTAGCTGTTCAGAACTTGCCAAACCTAACAGCTCCAAACAAGTCAAATGATTTGAAAAATCTATATTGTGCTTTCGATTGAAATATCGCTCATACTGTCCACCATTGGAAAATGGACCTAACTGTGAACCAATATCACGAATCCGAGGATCTCCATGGACAAGACACTTTTTAGAAATGTCATCAATGATCAAGTCCTTACCTTTCTCATCCCAGCATTCTTGTATGACACGCTTTACTTCTTGATACTGATAGTTAGATAAAGGTTCTCGTGGCGCAGCCATTGCTTCAATCAATGCAATCAGCATATCCATATCTTCCTTTATATTTTCAACCGCAGAAAATGGATTTACGCATATATCTTTTTCTGGTGAAAAATCCATATATGAACCTTCAAGCAAGGTACACAGGTTTAAGTAACTACGTCCGCGATCAATCACCCAGACATATGCTCCGCGGGCCATCGCCATAAGAATAATTCCGTTCACGAGAAACGATTTTCCGACTCCAGAGGTAGCAGAGATAGTTATATTGTAATTCGAATCAGACATAAAATTATCAAAGCCAGTCGCTTGTCCGGATCGAGTGCTTAACCCTAGCCCACCATAGCTATTGCCTTTAGAATCAGCACGAATCGGTAACATGTGTACGAGATGTCGTGTTGCTTTTGTCTTGTAACGCATACTTTGTTTCACCACTTCTTTGTTGGAGCCAAAGGGTAGCGAAGTGAGAAAAATGGGGAGCGCATAGTGCCTGTCTTGCTGCATCTGATATCCTATTTCTGTCAAAAAAGATATTGCATTTGAAGTTGCAGCTTTTGAATGATCTGGTGAATCTGCGAATATTACAAATGAGAGTGCAGCTTTAAATACGCGGTCTCCCCGCTCTGTTGCATCTTTAAGTACGTCAAATGACTGTTTGATGTCACCAACCTTGGGCACCCACTTCATGATCGGCCCATAAGCTTGATGGTTTGCAAATTGATGCTTCGATGCCATCCCACTTTTCGATTTTTCTTGGTCAATGACACAAATATTTAGGCAAACTAACAAATTCTCTTTGATTCCGCGTGTCCCATTAAAAGGATCACCAAAGTATTTATAGGTATTGTTGAGGTGTAACATTTCTGGTTCTCGTTTGGGAGAAATAACCGTTACATATTTTTCACCGAGTCGGATGTAGTTGTAATTACTTGCATCAATGCACGTACCATTATCAGCAATTTGCTCATTTATACGGATTGTCTCATCGTAGAGCGGTCTTTCATCTCGCCAGCTCGGATGCTCGCTCCAATTTAGAATTGAAGACATCAATCGAATATAGGTTTCCGGTTCGATACTCTCTGGGTGGAGCTCACAACTGCTTAGTTTCTGACGAATCGATTTCACATGCTCTTTTACCGAATCAATTTCACTCTCAGTAGGTCGACTTGATTCAATTGGAATCTTAAACGTCATCAAACCAACAAAATTCCGTAATCGGTTTTTTGAAATGTTTTCAATGGGTGTTCGAGTTGATTTTGCAAACAATTCAACTTCACTTTGCACACACTTTTGTAGTATCTGCCCTACCTTGTCTTTTCTCCCAAAACAATGCTTCTTGCTCGCTTTTAGACCTTTAAGAAATCGAGAAACATCAGGTGAAGTCCACATGATGCTTTGAATGAAGCTATCAATTGGTAAATCATTTTCAAGCATCACTTTCAGCTTTTCTACCATACGGCTATCAGCGCCACCTATCGTATTCAGTGTAAATCCGAAACATAGATAACGATCATTACTGAGAAACAATTCGTCTTCATATGCTTCGATAGTAAACAACGACTCGATGCGTTCTTTCTGCATAATCAAGTTAATAATTTCATGAGTGCCCATGTATCGATCCTTGTATTGAGCATCGGGGAGGATGAATGCTCCTCCCCGAAGTCCATCCTAAATTGCAGCGGTGATGATGTTAGTAATAATGCCAGGCCCGTTGAAAACTGCCAAAGCGATTCCAATACCTACAGCAGCAGCCATCAAAGATTGCCGTGCCATACCCATTACTATACCGATGCCAAATGCACCAATAGCGATGAGTTGACCGAGTGAACCCTCTAACCAGTTTGTCAATGTGGTGACTGCGGCATTGAAGTCAGCATTTGCTCCCGCAAACGTGGCTCCGGATACCACTAGTAAGACGAGCGCGATCCCTAACTGTAAAGTTACGTTCTTCATAGTTTCGTTTCCTTTTTTGTGTTTGCTTTGTCGGAAATACTTAGTTTTCTGCATAAGATCGAGTAAGTGGGCTAGTGTGATGGGTGCCCATTTCATTCGACATTTCTCCTATGTTCCAACGACGTTTTTCCAACTCCATGAACACGATAGACTCCATGTGAAGCCGGCCTTTCGTGTCTTCCCATGGGCTAAACCACACTCGCGCCACCTTTGACGGTGTGCGAATGGGGATTGACTGTTTAGTACTCCTAAACAGAATTTGTGTTTGCTGCCCGGGAACAGGTTGCGAGGCAATGGCTTGCTTTGGTTTTTCTCTTTGTTTAGTTGCAATACCATCATCATCGAAGAAGTCTTCTAATGCTTCTTCTCTTGCGCGATTCGATACGGTTTTTAATTTACTCTTATATTCAGTAGCTTCATACACCTCCCTGGCGGACATACATTTCACACCCGTTGGATATCCTTTACATCCATACTCTGATGAGCCAGGTGAAAGAATTGATGCACAGCCACTGAGCATACTCAAACTTGCCAACAACGTAATCGTTGATAGTTTTTTCATATTAATTTCTCAGCGATTTGTTTGTCATAACTCGTTGGATTGAAGCCTCTAACGACCTCACCGTTTGGAGCAATCGTAAATGGAACGCCTGTCACACCGAACATCTTTGCAGTCACAAGACCTTTACCAGGACGTTCCAATTCAGGGCATTTTGTCGCGACAGGGTCGCGTAAAAAGCTCTTGGTCACTAATTTGTTCAGCACTTGATCTACAGGAGTCGCACATACGAGTTTTTGCACGCTTTCATTCGATCGACCGCCGAGAAGAGGAATAATGATTACGTTATAGGTATACTTTTCTTTCGTGTTGCTTTGCTGAATATGTTTAAGTAGTGATGTACAGTTAGGACACACAGGATCGATAAACACATTCACCTCCATCGGGCCGTGACCAATTTGTATCGTAAATAATTGTCCAATATCCAAGCCTAAGTTTTTGAAGTTCAGCTTCATCGATTCCCTAAGATCATCGAAATCAGTGACTACAATTTGATTCCAAGTGTCAATGAGCTTTCCTTCAAAAACATACTTACCGTTATCTGAAATCATGTAGATGTTTCCACCGTTTGATTTCACCATTCGCATTCCATCAAAAGGCAAACGCTCAGAACGTTCTACATTCTTCACCCAATTTCGCGCCATCCGTGGGTCAGCTGCATTGGCGGTATTACCCAAAAGGCATCCAGATATCAGAATGATCAATATCGTGTGCCATTTATAATGTCGTCGCTTGCGACCTATAGTCATTTGTCTTCTGCTATCCACGGGATTTTTCCTCTTTGTCTGTATCCACTCCGATTTCAAACTTCGCTCCTCGTGTTACAATCAACTCAAGCGAACGACCTGCGTCTACTTCGATAACCGGATAGATATCTTTTGCCATCTCAACATAGAACTTGGCAAGACGATCCATCGCGTTAGAGACGCCGCTCATTGCAGCAACTTTTCCTACATCGCCGATTTCCGGCACCACATATTCCTGTTTACTGGTCGGATTTGTCAGAAAACCAGGAATCGGTTGAGGCTTGATTGCGGTCGAAATTCCAGACATAAAACCCGCCATAAGTGATCTTGCTAACATTGCACTGCGTTTACTTACGACACGACCGCGGACACCCGTCTTTCCATCCTCACCAACCGCAAATGCCTCAAGTGACCGCTCGAGTACATCTCCACTTTTCATCGTGCACGAGATGCGCTCGGCACGAATCTGTGCACGTTCGCTACTGAGTTCACCGTAGCCCGAGAGCACCACAAAACACTCTCGAATATCCATTCGAAATCGATTGGGCAGAATGGCAAGCTTCTTAATACGAAGTAGTGCAGGACTCGGATCTTGCTTCGTCGCCAGTGATGTTGGCGCATCTATACCGTTGATTAAAACGCCACTAATAATCGCACCTGAGCTCAAATGATTGCTAATGTTGGCTCGTTTATTTTTTGTGACCTTCGCTTTAGGCTTTTCTTGCGCCTCTGAGATTTCTCGAATTTTGACATTGTTGTTTCTTTGGCGAGGCCCTTTGTCCGATGTTCTTTTGAAATTATCAAGCTCTTCTGTCTTCTTGTTCTCATAGATAGCGTTATCACTATCTTTTTTATCAAACACTTTTTGAAAGACCTTGTTATCTTTAAGACGACTATCGATCTGCTCCCGTATGTTAGATTTTGTATTTTTCTGCGTTGTCACGATTTCCGCCTTCATAGTGGCAATTTCTTTTTGATGGTTTGCGTCTCGTTCCTTTGATTTCTCCAGCATCGAGTCATATTTATCGCTGAGTGAACTAAGTGCACGCTTGAGTTCACTGTTGTTATCTGACATCTCTTTAATTTTGACGGATAGACCTTCGATACCCAAGTTTCGTGTATCACCACCGGAAAGAAAGTCCTGGCTAGCATTACTCTCTGCATGTTTGCGCGCATTAGTTTTCGGCTGATTGGCATTCATTACTTGCAAAACAGACATGAGTATCGCGAGGCAAACAACGACAAGCCCTGCAAACGTGATGGTGCGTTGATTCTTCG
>JAOUJM010000319.1 GCA_029883265.1 Gammaproteobacteria bacterium | reverse complement strand
AAAATTATTTCAAAACAGATATTGTCTGCATTAGAAATCATAACGAGTCTCGAAAAATATTCGGTCATTTCGCGCAATACCATTGATAAAAAAGTTATCGCCGGATTGGTAAACAATAGCGCCTGCAGAAACGCTCCAAGCATCGGCTGGTTTATAGGTAGTGCTTGCTCGATAGATACCCCCAATGTCCAGGTTAGGGTCAAATAATAGTGCTAATAATGTTACAGAAAGCGTTTCGCGTAAAAAATTGGCGCTGTAACGTATGGCTAACTGCGATTCAAAGGCTTTCTGATTATCGGGTGGATTGTCCATAACCGAGTGGTGATGACCCAAACGTTTAAATGTAGTTTCTATTGACAGTGTATGGTCAGTAATTCCATTAAAATCAAAACCCAGCATTGCATCATATCGATCAAAAAAATGCGGAACACTTAAATATTTTAGTCCGGTTATATAAGCCAATTCAGTTTTGAACAGCCAGTTGCCAGACACAATATTTGTTGCCATACCGGCCATTTGTATGCGCTTGAACTCACGTTTCAGTCCTTGATCAGATAGGATAAATCGAGCTTGATGTTCATAAACATCGGCAAAATGAAATGATAAGTCCCATTGATTAAAACTTCCACGAATGGCTAGTGCGAGTTGCCAATCACTTAAGGGATTGGGCGGTTGTACTAGTGATGGGGGTTGCATGGGAATAGGGTAGAAGTCACTGCCATAAACCGGTGTTTTATCCGCAAGAAATTCCGGAATAGCAGCAAAATTGAAATTCCATGCCCCTGTATAATAGTCTATGCGCAACATGGATATAGGCAAACGAATATCTTCTAAATCCACTAAGCCAGGTTCACGAAAATCCACTGGATTGATAATATCAACGACACGCAAAGTATCCGATTTGCCCCAAGCCAAAATCTGGCGACCAATTTTAAAGTCTAATGTTTTTGTTAAGCTGCCTCCAATATGCAATTCTCGCAGTTCTAGTTCAGATTTATTTTCATTCACATATTCTTTCACAAAATCATTGGCATTCTTAATATTAAAAATGCCGTCATAATAACTACTAACTGAGCTGAAAAATTTCCAGCCATGAGGTAACGTTATACTTAGTTCAGGAAAATATTTAATGCGAATTCGAGATAGTCCGTGAAAATCGCCAATATCATTCTGTTGGAGTGCTTGATAGTTATAGGAGGTTTGAAAATTCAGAAAACCATCGAGTGACCAGAACTTTACCTTGTCATTATCCACAATCGTTGGTTCAGTGAAATTTGATTCGTCAAAACCTTCCAGCAATTGATCGACGCTTGGTTGCGGATCATTGCTTTGTGGCGCGAGTGGTTCTGAGTCGAAGCCTTCTAGTAAGGATTCAATATTCATGTCTTCGGCCATAGAAGATGTAAAGCTAGCTATTGATAGAATAAAGCAAAGTATTAATTTGTTCATGCCGAACTAGAGTCCTTTTTCCAGTTGGCGCAAGCTAAACATATTATCATCAAGTGTTTGATTGAATTTAATATTAGAAAATTTCAATATGGTTTTATGCAGGGTTTGTTTACCTTGCTTGCTAGTCATTTGCATTTCTAAAGGTGTCCAGATCCCATCAATTTGTTTTAGATCTTTGACTTCAAAATATTTCATTTTTCCGCCTTTTTCCTCCCAATTAATGGCGCGTATGACAAAATAGTTATCTTTGCGGACAAAGGCCATTGATTTTTTATAACCGGTTTCTTCGATAACATCTTTGCTTCGAGGCGTAGATTCAATCACCCACACCGCATGGCCATCGACCTCCATTTCTTTTTTTAGTTGAAAATCAAAATCATTGAGATTTCGTGACGTCATATCGGAATAATTAAAATCCGAACCCATGAATGAACCGCTTTTATCACTGGCGGCAATACGCTTGGATTTTTTTAATGCTGGCAAATACAACCATTGATCATCGTCTTTGGATTCATCATCATAATCATAAGTTAAAAACCCTGTGTTTTTAACATCGGCAGGGCTTCGAAAAAAAATGATGCTTTGAGTATCTTTACCTTTGTCTTTGCGAAATGATGAAATATCACGAATGCGTTGACGGCCTTTTTTGTCAATCAGAATCATTTGCATGTTCGATGTTTGGTTATCGCCGTCATCACGGGCATCCACTTTTTGCATAATGGCTCTTGCATTCGCATCATCTGCCGCTTGCAGCAGTCCGTTGAATGCAAGCAAAAGAATAATGGCTAATAATTTCCAGTGCATAAAAATCTCCTTGTTAGTTCTGGGCAATCTTTTGTTTACGTCCATACAGTAACATCATCAACGCGGGTGCTAACAATAAATCAGCCACCAAGGCAAGTAAAATCGTTGAGCCGGTAAGTGCTCCAAAACGAAATACATTATTCATGGTTGCTGCCATAAATATAAAAAAGCCTAAACATAATACAATAGTAGTGACAACTATTGCACGTCCAGTGGTGTGTAAGGTTTTTTCAACAGCGTGTTTGACATCGCCGGTTTGATGAAAATAGCGTTTAAAGTTATGCATGAAATGAATCGTATCATCCACCGCCAAGCCAATTGCGATCGATCCGACCAGCATCGTAAACATATCTAACGGAATTTTAATTGCTGCTAATACACCTAAAGCAATGACAATTGGCAATAGATTGGGGATCATGCTAATCAGACCCAATTTCAACTCACCAAGAAGTATAATCATCATCAAAGTGATGACCACTGCAGCCACTAAATAGCTTGTTCGTGTACTGTTGATGGCTGTATCCAAGGTGCGAACGAACAATGACCCCATGCCGGTTATAGTCGTCTCAGCCAGTCCAGAGAATTCTTGCTGAATTTGGGTCATCACTTGTCTGATGAATCCAGCGGACGTTCCGGCGTCAACCCAAGGCCCTTTCAAAGTTAGTCGCGCTTGACTAAATTGGCTGTCGACAAAATCCTCTAAATCATCTGAACCCGAGTTTTCAAATAGAAATAATTCTTGTGCGATCAAGTCGCGATTATCAGGTACTTTATAAAATTCTTCGCGGTTTTCATGAAGTGCACGATTGCTTTCTTTGACAATATCCACGACGGATACGGTTTTGCCGATGAAGCTGTGTTTATAGGTCTGGTCTTGCAACATAGTTTGCACTTCATTAATTTTGTGCATAACTATTGGATCGTAAAGACCATTTTCTTTTTGCGTGTCAATAATGACTTCCATAGTCGAGCTGCCACGCATTTTTTCATCAATGAGCTTGGTTGCTTGGCGGATTTCCCAATGTTCAGGCATCCACTCCAAAGGATCATGGCGAAATTCGATGTTAAGTAAACTGGCGAAGGCAATAGCAAATAAAAGCAAACTAGTGACGACAATAGTTTTTGGATGTTCCACCGAGAAACGTGCCGTCCAGCTCAGAAGTTTATCCATGAAAGGATGATTGGCGGTTTCGGTTTTGTTACCTTTATGTTTAATTGGAAAGATTGCGATTAGGGTGGGCAATAAAATTAACGTATACAATAATGATAATAATACGCCCGCACCGGCAAAACGTCCCAAGTCTGCGATCGGCGAAACTTCAGAAGCTGCAAACGATAGTAAGCCAGCAGCCGTGGTCAAACTCGTCATGATGATGGCCAGTCCCGAATGGCCTAGCGCATGAGCAATCGCATTTTCTTTATGTTGTTCCCGATGAAAATGCTGATAAAAGATAGCAAGCAAATGCACTGATGCCGCAACCGACACAGCTAAAATCAGCGATGGTAGTATTTGCGTGGGTAATTTTAAGGCTGTGCCAGTCGCTGCCATTAAACCAAGCGTGGATAACAAGGTCAAGACGACTACGCTAAGCGGTAGTAGTACACCCGAGAGGCGGCGAAACATAAATGCTAGCACTAATATAATTGTAATGAGCGCATACTTGGTGAAAGTTTGCATATCATGTTTCATAGATTTTTTAAGTTGATCAATAACCGTAGGCGTGCCAGCAGCATAAATGCGGAAGTCATCTGCTTGGTATTCATCAACAATTTGTTTAACCGCTGCGACCAATTCGCTATTTTCTTTATCACCAATAGGTTGGTTGGGCTTGCTTTTGCTTTCAGTCATTTCATCAAACCCGGCAAGCAAATCATCCTCAATTGCTTCACCGATAAATGCCTGAGACTTGATTAAAATCGTTGTGAGTGTTGCATCCTTAGATAATAGAAAGTTTTCATAAGTGGAGCTAGCGATGGCAATTTGTTTGATTGTTTCCAGTGCTTGTTGGTCGGTGGGCCAGTGTTCAAATAAGTCTTCGACGATTAACTCATCAGCACTACCGCGGGTATTGCGTGCATTAATAATACTAGAAACTTCGTCAAGATGGGGTAACTTATTTTCTAAGTCGTGATGTAAGGCTCGTATTTTCTCTAGTGTAGCGAGTGTGAACAAATTCGGTGTGTCAATACTTAGCATAATCATTTCTTCGCGACCAAATTGTTCTCGAAATTTGTTATAAGTGATTAGGGTTGGATCATTCTCATGCAGGAAACCCTCATTCGATGTGTCCATGGTGATGTTAGGTAATTGTGATATTAATCCTAAGCTGATGGCCAACATTAAAATTAGGAAAATCCATTTGCGACGCACTAGGGTGTGTCCGAAATTCTCGAGCATAGCTTCTATCTGATGGCGGTTCATCATTTGAACTCCTTTTCTAGTTAGCTAAGTAAAATTCAATCGCCATTATGCTAATTCGACTGAGACTGGTTGAGCCGAAAACTTGATCCCTTGGCTTTGTAAATAAGCTTCGACCATTTGGTTTAGACGAGTAATCACAAAATCGATGGAGCATAGTTTTTCAGTAGCGTGGTTGTCGTTCCATGATTGCAGTACTTTAGTTCGTACGGATTCGCTGCATACAAAAAAATTGATGACACCGACACTCAGAATATGTATAAAAAAAATGTCC
>JAOUJM010000073.1 GCA_029883265.1 Gammaproteobacteria bacterium | reverse complement strand
AAAACCAATTTCAGTTTCCAAAGTGTGTGGCGTTTGCTACAAGTAAATTTGTTTGAGCGGCGCAATGTGTTTGAATTGCTTTTGCTTAAACCGCCAAAACCAAATGTGCAGGAAAATCGGAGGCAACTATGTTTACTATGAGTTTATGGGACAGCAGTGGTAGCGCCTCCTTTTTTCTCTTCGGACTTTATTAGTTTTCTACTAGCACGATGAAATGGGCCGTTATACAACACAACATCCGGATCCATAAAAAATGCACCATCATCTGTGTTATAGCTGTAGTAGGAAACAACTGTTAGTTTTGAACGCTTACCTTACTCCCTAGTCCCTCCACATTTCGACATTCCCTTTTAGATTTGGCAAGAACAAACATTTTATGATCATCCTACCCAATCCTCTAAAAAGGAGACTCACAATGTGCGATACCTCAATAACCCCATTAAACAAACTGCTAAATACGTTTGACAAGATTGCAGTCAACCAGCAAAAAGACTGTGTATACATTGAGTTACTGCGAGCTTATCCGTTGACGTACAATTGTTTTTCTCCCTATTTTTGTTGGGATACGGATATTTGCCGTAAAACGCTTATATACCAAAACGATGATATTGATTTATTCTTGGTATGTTGGCTGCCCGGACAGCGTTCTGAGATTCATGACCACGATTCATTTTGTGCGATGCGTGTAATCGCAGGGCGGGCCGTTGAAAAGCAATATGACATTAATTTCGGTAGGCTACAGCAGCGTCGTACCCGTATATTGCACACAGGTGAGATTGTGGTTCTTGAAAAAGGTGACATCCACAAAGTAATCAACGCCTTTGGTACCCCTTTAGTCACATTACATGTGTATGAAAAGCAGATGAACATGACGATTTTTAAGGAACATTTTGAATTAGACGAAGGAGAGCCATTCGATCCCGATGCAATCGATTTGTGACTCTGATAATTGCTTTGTTAGAGTAATACTCATAGAGACCAGTATTTTCGACTAGGAGGCTTGAAATGTTTAAAGATAGCAGATATCGAGAAAGAGAGTATTTTAAAAAGTACCTTGATCTTTGTTCTTTGAGTAACCGAGACCTTATCGATCACATCGACCCCTACTATATAAATAATGAAAAGTTTCCTGGTACTCTTGTTTATGTTCTTGCTTTGCTAGATTCTATTGCTGAGCGAGAATCGTTGGCAGAGATCCATGAAACGATGCTCGGTGGTCTAAACAAACAAGGATCTCTATTACAATATCGACCACTTCGCAAATACAATCGGTCAGACATAACCAGCATAGTGAAGCTAATTCATAACTGGATCCCTTACTTCTCACTCGAAAAAACAGAAACGATAACGAATTGTCACGAGTTTGACCAGTTTATCCTTCAATGCACGGATTCAGCTGAAATCTGGCGGCATATCAATGATGAGGCGAAAAAGGACGCAAACAATACTCGAAGAATCGAACATTTCGCTCACTACCTTAGCGCCGTTCGATTTCTCCAAGAATATTATAAGAACGGAGGCATTGATAGCGATGGTAAAGTTATAAAAAAACTTAATGGGAGAGATATCATTAAGGGTTCGCCTACTGATTATCTTGAGCAGAATGGAAACATTGGTTTGTACCCACGTGTATGCCTACTCGTTGATTGTTGCTTGGTTAACGATGTTACCAATGACACAGTCATTCAAGAAATTTATAAAGAACTTGCTCCACTCTTTTGTTCAAACCACAGATCTTTGAGAGAATCTTTACGGCGTGCTCGGGGACATAAGAAAATTACGCTTGACCAAGTCGTCAGTTTTCTCGTTCCGTATATCAAGGAGAGATACTCTCATTTTGACGAGCAATTTTTTACTCAACCTGAGACATCTGTACTCAAATTAGCTGCAGTACTATTTTCTTATAAGTTCGACAATATGTGCACCATCAAAGGAGACATCGATTCTTTGGATCTTGTAAATCCCGAAATATACATTTTCGGAGACAAAGAAACGGCCAGGTATGACTTTTCTAACAGCTATCTTAATTTTCTCAATTTAAGCAACGCACCCTCATCCAGTCATATTCGTCAAGTTATCGGAACACATACGTCCGGGATCAACGCTTTTATTGCACATATGATCAATACGTTAGACCCTACTGGTACGTCCACTGTATACATGAAATGCGATGTAAATGAAATTGATCTGCCAATCGTCACTCGATCATTTACGGAGCTATTAGCCAGTTGTCTTGGTCTTGAACCAAATACACAGGATCATCTATCTCGTAGTAAAATATTCGAGATAGCCGGTAAAGTTACTGCACGTTATATTTTCCATGGGCTTTCAAATGCAACACCAGAGCTAATCGATTTTGTTGCCGCTTTCTGTCGGCACATATCAACCAGAAGTCGAGTTCTTATTATTGGCCAGTCAATTGTTCAACTAAGTCATGCAGGGACCAACGACCTTTGCCCCGAACATTTTGACTATCCATTTGATTTCGATGCTACATTTGATGATCATATAGAGAAAAGTCTAAATAATGATGCATACTTTATCTGTAACGAGGGTTCGCGAGAACTGCTTTTTGATAAGGCGAGCCATTTAACATTAGCACAGCGTAGCGCGCTTGGTGATAACTATCGTAACTATGGCGACGCATGTGCATACCTCCTATCTTGCGTGTTCACAGACTATAGCGAATCCATAAGAGTATTCGGGAATACCTTGGACCAATGCATCACCGAAATGAGCGAGGAACCGTTAGTTAATCTAATTATCGAGATCTTACCCCGTAAAACTGCAACCCAATTGTCTGTCAACATTCTCTACGTCCTATCGTTGAGTGATGGCGGCTTAAAGGAGAGCACCCTCTTGAAAATCCTTCGCAATTATCAAAAAATGAATGAAGGTGATCCAGTTAGTTTGACTGATATCCAAACAGCGATAAGCGAAGGGATAGCAGGTAAACTCGTAAGATTAAAAAAAGTTCGTGTAGGTAACGTTCCCAAGAAAAAAGTTGTTATAGATAGTAACTTTGCAAAAAAGGTTGTTAAGTATTTAAAGAAGCATGACTCACAACGTTATAAAGACTTACTCTGCTCACTGATTGTTGTAATGGAGGAGAAAAAGCAACAAGCGATTGTTGAAAACAATACGATCAACTGGGAACGTTTCTTTCGATTCACATTGTTAGCGAGACTCAATCTGCTAGCGTTCGAGTATTCAGAAAGTGAAACGTTCACCGATCCAATGCGATCTACCTTAAGTACACTTTTCGAACGTTACAGTCGGTCTGAAGGTAAACTATCTCCGATCATGCGTGTAAAAATACTCGAACGCTTCTACGATATCGCCAGTATTTTCCGCAATGAAAAACCATTAATCTTTATTCAAATATCGATTTTTTATGGGCGCAACCTTGAAAGGCGTCATCAGTTAGAAATGTGTATTAATATAATTAACAAGGCATGCGATTTCTACAATAGTATCGCTAACAAAGGAATATTACCCAAAAATGTGCCCGAAGTTGCATGGGTCATAGATCTGTTCAAACTGCGTATTGATTGGTGCGCGCGGAAATATTCCGCACGAGAAACTGTATCTCTATGCGATCGGTATCTTGAAGCGATCTATCCACACAACAGTTATAATCGGGTAAAACATGGGCAAGCACGATTACTTGGTCGTAAAGCCCATCTTCTATTTATAAACGACGACATCGAAGCAGCAATGGCGATATACAAAAATATAGATGAATTAAATTCGGAATTATGTCATTGGCGTAGTTATAATAATGAGTATGTATTGCAGGGCAATGTGACACGATGGCTTTTTCGATTCCACCTCTATCGCGCCACTATTAATCATCGCTTGGCCGCTGATGCTAAATCTGCTGCTCTAGAGCAGCTCGAAAACAATTGGTTGACTAATAGTGGGAAAAAATCGACACAGTTACTTCTAGATCGTGGTTTGTTTGCATACTTTATCGAAAAGCAACACGATAAGGCACTCAAAGATCTTCGGGAAGCAGAACTGAATTTAGATAATGACTTGGAAAACCCACTCTATCAAATAGACTACTATCACATTGCAACCGTACTTTATACCTTTGAAGCAACCCGCGCTAAACGAGATAGACGAAATGCAGATAAACTAGAACGTAGGGCAAAGTCCTCTGCAAGAACTCTCAAGGAGCAATGTACTCGCTTTTCATACGACAGCTACCTTGAAGACATCGAACTCTATTTACAACCGATTGCAGATTTGCCCAATCTACTTTTAAAAGCAAAAAAAAGTAACCAATATATTCCTACTTTTCTTCGTATGTACATTAAGGTATTCGGAATTAGCTTTCAAACCGAAGAAGAACCAGTGGATTCCTAAGGAACCATATTACACGGTGACAATATCTACCAGTCCCTCCGTATTCCATTATTCCCTTTCTTTTTTTTTGTTTCAAATGACGTACAGTGAAAATTGGGAATCTTCCCAGGGACATACCTGAATAAATGAGGAGAGATACAATGACTTATGCATATCATATTCTATCAAGAAACGAACACCATCGAGCTAGTTCATTGGATATAGATATTAACGATGAATTCAAAGCCCTGCTTTATGCGGAACTAATGGGTGAGAGCCTTCAGAAGTCTCTAGACAATGCAACTTTGGCGAAGCTACAGTGTTTTGCTTCAGATCACGCACAAAACATTTTTGTTCTAAGAAATGTCCCACTATCTTTTGGGCTTCTAGAAACACCTTCAACAGAAGATATCGCATTTAGCCATATATCCAGAAATGTGTTGTTTACATTGGGATTATTCAGCATCATTGGTAAGCAAGGGTTTGCCTATGAGCAAGAGAACAATGCCAGACTTGTCAGACACGTAACACCGAAACACGGCTCATTATTAAAAGGTACGAGCCATGGTAGTTACCACTTGGGATGGCATTCAGAACATCCTGTTTTTTCCATTCCAGGTACGGAAGAAGTATCTAGGAATGACTCACCATATGCACCGGAAATTATAGCATTAACCGGTGTATACAACTATGAAGATATACCCACGCTAATCATTGAAACCAAAGCATTACTAGATAAAGCGCAAGCGGAACATGGCAGTTGGCTCATCAATGCATTGCAAAAGAACCACTACGATGTACCGCCGGGTGCTTCGCTCTCTAATGTAGAAGTACGTCGTAGTTGTCCACTATTGAGCATTAGCAATGAAGGACATTTTAAGCTGCGCTACTCTGATGCAATTGTTGGCACAAGCGATCAAGCGCGTAAGGCACTTTCTGCATTGAGACAAACATTGCGTGAAGAAGAGGACAAACTGAAAATTGTTGTTAACCTACAACACTGTGATCTACTGCTGTTTAAGAACAACACGACCCTCCACAAACGGTCGGATTTTGATGCAAATTTCGCAACAGGAATGAGTCGCTGGTTAATGCGGATTTTTGCTTCAAACCCTAAATTGATTTAGAAATACAATGATTAGTAAAGGCATATTGGCTGGAGTCGCTGTTGCACACTCTAGCCAAGTACCAACGACGTCCAATGCACTCGAGAGGAATTTAATCAGTCCTATACATACGCTTACAACTTTCATAAGCCTAGCGTTTTTTTGGCGCTTTTACCCGTGCGTACGTTTGAATTTCCCGTATAGTATCAAGCTCCAGAATAGGAAAACCATTCTTTAATGCATACTCGTGGAATTCACAAAGGTATTCAATCAATTGAGATAACGTCAATTCAATCGAGTGTCCCTTTACAATTCTCCTTTCCCGAAATTCCTTTTGCAGCCATTCTAGAGAGGAATGAGCGTTCCAATGTAGATCGATAGATTTGACATATTTCTTGGTCAGTAGTCGTTCATGTTTGCGTCGAATTGCCTGCTTGAATCTATTGATGCTTCCCGGATGTGTACGCTCATACTTTTCGAAATAGCGTTGCATGTCATCTGGTCGATTGATTTTAGATAATTCATAACTATATCGATCAGTTAAACCAGGTGTATCTCTTGCCACGGCGCGTAATAAATATTCCTTCACGTCAGAAACCGAATAGTCATTGATTTGACGAGAGGGTCGTCCTCTCTTGTTTGCAGATTTGCCTTTAGCCATACGACTATTATATACGACAGTGTCGCGTTATAAAAGCGTTATGCTAAATATAAAATCTACGTTAGCGTCCATAACTCACAGCGATGTCTTTAGTTTCAAGGAACCCGAATTTTGTGAGAACCCACCGCCAGCGATACAAGGCATCTGGATCGAGATTGTGTGCTCCTGCATAGGCTGCTGAAGACTCATCACCTCATCGATTCGCTAGCGAGTGAAAAAGATTATTCCGATTGTATTTCGATCTCTCGGACAAGCTTTATACTTCTGTCACATAACATATCAAGCTCAGATAGCTTTGATAGATAGACCTTAGAATCAAGATTGTCTTCAAGTTTTGTCCATTCATCGTAACATCGTGTGAGTTGAGACAAACCATAACTGCCAGCGATTAAATAGTCTGTTGTGGAAATTATTTTTGCAGTAAAGTGAGATTCTTCCCGTTGAGCACTTATCGCTGTTGAAATTCTATCTAGGCATTGAGTAATACGCTTGGCACCACCATATTTAGTCAACACAATCGGAAGCTGTCGAATTTCATGCATGGGTTCGCTAAACCCTAATAATGCAAACAGTTTGGAAGAACTAATAGGCTTAATCAAAACATCAGAAAAAAGATGTGCGATGTTAGATTCTGAAACCACATCCTTGTCAGAAGTCATCAAAAAGAACTCTGTATCATTTAAATAGGTGTTCTTTGCTTGCCGAACAACATCATCACCCTTTTGATAGCTCATGTGATAATCAATAAAAGCCGCATCATATCGACTATGCCGCAAAGCGTTCAATGCTGATTGACCGTTAGTTGTGATCGTAACTTGAATATCACGCGCTCTTAACATTTGAGCAATACTATTTGCGACTGTTTGGTCATCGTCAGCAATCAAAACTTTTCTTTTGACACTAATGTTACTTTGTTCAGTTTCTTCTTTATAGCAAATTCTATGCATAGGAAGCCACACCTCTATGACGCCGACGCCATCGGTTATAAATCGACCACTGACTGTTTGAACATCTAACTCGACTAAGCTTTTACAAATATTTGCGACAGATTGTCTCGAATTACAAATACTTGGTTGAGTGTAATTCAGTTCTAATATGAGAAAGTCTACCAACTTCTCTTTTCGAGTCGCTAGTCGACAATTCAACTCACCAGAGTTCACGTATTTATATATGGTCCCAAGAATGCGATGAAAAATGATTTCATAAATTTCCACAGGTATTTTGACGAACACCGGAATATCATCACTGGTATGAATACTAAAGCGCAAGCCTGAATACGGGTTTAACTGATTGATCACAAGTTCTGTTTCTCTGAGCAAGTCTTCCATATTTACGATGGTAAGATTGTTCGCATACAGGACGCTACCTTCGATATTATTAATCAACCCAGAGATATATTTACCTAACGCCTTAAATGGTGTGATGAATTCACGAAGTTCATTGTAACTTTTTGAGTCTGCAATTTGATTTGTCAAATTAGCTAGCGCAAAAATAGGATCTCTTAATTCAGTCAAACGCGTATTACAAGGATGATGATCGGATCTGTCTTCACTATGGCTGGCTTCAATCAACAGTCCCGTCCATGGATACTCGTTATTTGTAGATGCACTAAACTTAACAACAATTATGTACTCACGCTGAAAGCCCAGTTTATCTGGTAAGTGAATGACTTGTGAATGATATCCTACAGCGCTTTCAGATTGAAGTAAGCTCTCGCTAAATTGAAGCGCTTCAACGGGGTCCATTATTTCCAGAAACGGTTTAAAATCATGAATGGTATTCCCATCCGATATATCTACCAGATCATGTATACCTTCACCCATATATCCAACATCAAATTGTTGACTATATTTGTTCACTCGGAAGACAAACAAAACACCTGGTAGAAGCGACTCCACTTCGCTTAGTTGAGTTATGAAACTGTCAATACACCCTCTCGACGTGTTAGAAATAGACTTGATTTTCAATTGTCGATAATTGAAGTAGACGAGAAAAGAAAGAACGGATAAGAGTAACAAGATTTTCAGAAACGAAGAATATGTACTTGAAAAAATAATAAGTAGTAACAGACTCACTATTACAAAGTTGGTTACCACAGTAGTTGCTTGAAGCGACTTGTAACTTTTTACAGCACACATATACAGCCAAACTCGCCAAAAACTAGATTCTACCCTGCCTTGTGAATCTTTGCCAATTTGATCAGTGATACTACTTTTCATGAAACCTGGATCGAAAATCTAAAACAAGCGAACGAATCAGAATCGTGCTCTCGCCTTTGCTTTGATAGATTGATTGTATTGTAAAATTTTTTGACCGAATAAATTCCTCAAATGCTACTTTCTCCTCATCGCCAAGAGGTGTGTAGGCAACATTGGTTAACTGGGATTCATTCGTTTCAAAATCGAGTATCGCTTGTTTTGGTTTGGTAATTACTGTCGGTTTCGGTTTCGGTTTCGGTTTCGGTTTTGTGCATTGTACTGGTGCATTATTCAGCGATTCAAAATGCCAATCGTCTTTAATGGATTTTACGATAAAACCAGGCAAGTTGCGCACACCACTTTGAGTACGGTAGTAGATTAGTACGGCCTCTATTTTTTTTTCAAGATAATCTAAAGGATAGGTACGGATGAGGTTTTCTGAAACTTTACGTGATATGTGTAGTTTGTCAGTCATGTGACGTAGTAACTGTATTTGTTTCTTGTTGGCCTGGATTCCGACCAAGTCACAATTCAATTTTTTCCGTTCAACTAAGAATCGAATCGCGGACACCCGCCTATTTGTACGCGAGGGCATCGCCTCAATTGATATATTGCCAACCTCATTCACACTCGTGACTGCTGGTCTTAAAATTCGCTTGCCAAAATCTTTATAAGCTGAATATTGACCATCCTGAATACCCAGTAACTGGTACAGCATCTGAAGCGGCCAAAGAGGAGTTTGTTTGATATCAGCGTATCGAACACAGTTTTCCCAAAGAGCAAGCGCATAGCCGCTTCTAAAATTGGTTTGCATTAACAAGTCGATCATTGTATAGCTATCTTGTGATGCAAGGTGTGCAGCCAAATCTTCATCGTATCGATAGGAGATTACACCTTCTTTTGCTTTGATCTTATTGACTGCTGAACAAGCTTCCCAGTCTTTAAAACCTTCGGCCAGAATATTCCAATCAACAACAATCGACATCAACTTCCGCATTTCATTTCGAAAATACTTATGATCATTGGATTCATAACCTGACAGAAACATAAGATCGCGAGCTTTAATATGGTGCCATTCATGGGTAAGTAAGTTATCAAGGGCATTGTATAACAATGTATTAAATATTTTTCGCTGCAGAAACGTGAGATTGTTGTGAATATGAATCGCACCGGTTGGCTTTGGAAACTCTGAAACAGTTTTGTCTGGTTGAAAAACACTCATGCTTGTTTACGAGTAACTAATGGCTACTCTCCCCCTGTTATTCAAATGTTGCCAAAGTATTTCATAAAAAAATTGGTTAACAGACACGACTAATGAGGAGAATTGCATAGTATTTACCAGAAACGCTGACAAGGGGACATTTACAGGAGTGCCGAGGCAAACCGTAATGAGTAAAGCTACTCTTTCTTGTAAATGGTTTGACTCAACATCCAAAAGTTTTTGAACATAGGAGGACGTTTACAGGATTTCCCGAAAATAGGCACTTGTCGTGTAATTGTCCTCTTAAATATGGACTGTACCGTCCTGTAGATGTCCCCTTATCTGGTGTTTGTCCCCCAGAATTACAATAAAACTAAAAGATACAAGGAGATAACAATACCTATAATGTTGTTCTTTGTTGTATAAAAACAACAAGTATCCTGTAAATGTCCTCTCAATAGTCTGCCAAGAGATATCTAACACCGCACTGAACAAACGTAGTTAAGCTTCTCGCTTTAAAGCTGAAAGAGAGAAAATACGAGAAAAACATGCGAAAACAAGACGAAAACCGGCTCGAAAAACCAGAGAAATGCGGTATACTAAAATCAACAAAAGGTAATCTACGTTTCCTTTTGTGTTTGCTGTCCGGGATTTATTCGTGATGGGATAAATCCCGGATTTTTAACTAAATGTTCCCCCAAAGTTGATCTCGAACTTCTTGTCGTACAGCTTCCGTATCTACCTGCTCAACACGTTGAATGGCTCGTTCTTTTCCATCAGGCACATCAACACATCCTTTTGATCTTGCGATCATCAGCGCGGTCGTCATATCACTGACTGTGATAATGTTTGGTACAGTGTAATCAATAACATCGCCGTTCGCGTCTGTAGTGTACGAAATATAGTTATCAGGTAGATCGCTGGGCAATGTGTTTGGAGAAGCAATAACCACCGTCGGATTCTCACGATCGTTATAGGATCCTTCTGCAAGTATTTCTTCGGCAATGGTATCGCAGGAAAATTCTTCACGTCGTGTTCCATTTCTCAAATCATGATGCACATTCGCATTAGCCGGGTTACGCTTGGAAACATTGGCATTAACAATTTGTACCCACTCCGTTAAGTCTAAAGCACCCCATTGAATATTTGAAAGTGCATTAATTGCAAACCCACTACAATTAGGCGCACCTGAAAAACGGTTTCCCCAATCAATTCCCAAATGATCTTGTGTGGGGTAGCGATAGCGTACAACTGGGTTTTTATATTCACGTACAGCCGTTGCCGACATAACAACATCAAACGCGCCAATTGGAAGATCCGATACATACATGGGACGTAGATACCAATCAATGAATCCATCGCTGTTAAAAGTATGCTCCATTGCGTCAGGCGGTGGTGATGTCATAGGATTAACCGTAGGGTCAACTGGAACTGCAACAACTAAATGCGGATGATCTGGTTCGCTTATCGTTTCATACTCTTGATAGTCATAACCTTTGACATTTTTTTGAATGATCGTCGCCAACGGTGAGTCAAAACAACAATAGCGTTCGTAGCTCACCAATCCCAATGCACCTCTCGATTCTGTTCCCAGTCTTACACAGCTTTTTAGTTTCCGTTTAACTGCCAATTCCATTTCTTTCGGTTCGCACTCATAGATAATCTGAATAGCAAGTTTAATCGTTGTATATGCGGTATATACGTTAGTTGCAAAATTTACGACTGTCCCAAACGATTCTGTAAAAGCGGTTAGCTCAGGTGACAAGTTTCCTGTCCAAGATCCATTGACCCCTTTTTCAAACATTTTAACCGCAACGTCTTCGCCAAATACATCAGCTGTAAACTCTGCAACATTGCTTACCACTTGCTGAGATGCGGTTGCCGTCGTAGCATTAGCTGCGTTAGCACTAATGTCGGTGGCTGTTGCACCGGTTGATGTTTGAGTGAATGATTCCCAAGTAGAAACAAATGGTTCTTTGACGGTTTCCCAGGTACTACTGGCCACGTCTGTTAATGTATCCCACGCCCCTGGAATATCAACGCCAATAGCAGCAAGAGATTCATACGCACCCGTCAACTCCATCAGCGTGTGCGCTGATTTCATTGCCGTCAAGTAATCCGTTAAACTCACCCCTGCAACATCATCCAAGCAACAGTTCTGCATACCTAAACTTTCAAGTACCCGTTTACACTGATAGAACTCACCTTCGAATGCTTGGCACCCCGCTAACCCGCATTCTGCTTCGCGAGCCAATTCGGTCGCAACATCCAGTGTTGCAGCAACACGATTAAAATCATCGTTTGACTCAACTGTTGTTGAAACACAATCATTCCCCATGCAACTGATTGGCGCATTACATGACAATTCTGATGACGTCTCCGTGGCGACGACGATGCGCTGATTCGTTCCACAATCCCATTCTTCATTGTATACAAGACATTGACTGCTATTTGCAGTATCCCATACAGCACAATTGGAATTCCGAAAGATGCAACCGCCATGCGAAAAACCTTGACACATATTGCTCGCAAAAATTGGACTCAACGTACAAGTGCGTTGACCATTGATGGGAGTACGACATTCATGTGAACCGTCAGCATCAATCCAAGATTCCCAAAAAACACCAGAATCATCAGTCCATGTTTCCAAAGGTGCGGTAATGTCACACACATTGTTCCGTGCCACGGCTTGATAGCAAACATTAGGATTGGAAAGATCTTCACTGGGATAAAGTTCGCCCATTAGGCCGCCAAATTTTGGTACGGTGATTAGCTCACCGCTAAGAAACCGATCAGTTGAAGCATCGGTACACTGCCAGGTGTGATTAGACTTCTGATCCAAGGGCTCAGTAGTTGGCACCCAGTCGAAATCCGGATGTGGGTAACATGCAGATCCATTGGCGAGCGCTGTCGAGCAGCCAGGAGGACTGTCTGCTATGACTTCTGAATATCGAACCTGACAATTGGGTTGTGGCTTTGCAGAGAGTTGCCAGTTACCATAATTTGTTGTTGTCCCGATTCCAAGATTTCCAGAAATATTATTTCCCGCTGCATAAAGTATATCTGCCGTGTTTACAATAAAGAGTCCAGGTGTACTAGCAATTCTAATAGCTGCCGCTGGTAAATCGAACCAATGATTTTTCGTCACACTAATAGTAGAGGCGAACGAATAGATAGTATACGTACCTCTATCCAAACAGGGACCAAAAACCGATTGAATTGGTAATGGTGGCAACACAACCCCTGAGACCCGGCATGCTTGTGATACAAAGTACTGGCTGTTCTGGTAAATTAGTTTAGGTATGTTTGATTCATTCGCACCGATTTCTGTCCATGTAGTGTAGCGAGAATAGTTATTTGCTCGATCTGTTACTCTAGTATAAAAATTGATTGCCATTGATGGCTGCGTCGGATTACTGGTTGGGATCGTTCCTTTTGTGTATGTACCGTTGACATCTTTTACAATAATGCCACACATATCTGTTGGATAACTATGAATTCCTGCTGCACCTACCGGGGACCTTAGTGTGACAAATTTTGGTTCCATCCAAACATCAGCATGCACTATCCTAACCTGTGCATCGAGACTAACATTTTGTCTTTCTAGCACAAATCCATAGGTAAAGGCGAAGTCGATACAGATAGGCACCTGGTGATGCAATGTCGTCCAACCAATGAGATAAGGTCTCCGCCGACCTGATCCCCACCTTTGTTCCGATACTCCTTGATATTGAAAAGAAATAATCGCGGTTTTATTTCCACCCGCTCGATAGAGATCCCCCGATTCGGTCAGCACCATTGAAAGCATATTCTTCTGCCAAACATTGACCACGTTTCCCATCACGAAACGCCATCCTGAATATAGGCTCGCGTTTCCATAGCCAAGAATTCCCATTACATTTTCGCCCGTCGCAAATAATTCGTTTTGTTCAGAAATAATAAACGGGTATTTTAATAATCGAATACCATTGCGATAGACAGTGAGTGGGACATTGGTACCAGAAACTACTCCGCCTCCCAAAGACTCTGTATTCGCTGCAACTTGCCAAAAACGTAAAAACCCCCAAGCATCAAGAACGATTCCACCAAAACGATTGGCATAGATACCAGTTGCAGAAGTTACAATAGTATGCCAGTTGTTGTTTGGAGCATTCGCTCCGAAAAACGCTTGGTTGCTTGGACTATTAACTCTTGCATCTCCTGAGTGCGTTAGAATAATTGTGGTGGCCCCCCCAGCTGCAATCGAAGAACTGTAGAAATCCTTCACATCCTGGGCAACTAAAAGCCATCCATTGGAAGCTCGTCCATTCCATTGACCGCTCATATAGAGGTTGTCGGCTTGAGTGAGCATCATGGAATACTGTGGATAGGAAACAACTTTAGTGGCTCGATTGTCACGACAAAATTCGGCATCAACAACGGTACGGCTAATACTACATTCAGGTGGTGAATAGGCCCTGGCACAATTTTTCAGATTCGGTACCCAGTGATTCTCAACGACATCGCTCGTCGTGGTCACCGTTTCGCAATTATCAAACGAGTCTGAAGTTTGATGAATCAAATCATTCACGATTGTTTTTGAATTAAGAATGAGTGGATCATTCGAAATATCTGGGTGAGAACGCGATTGTGCTCCGCGACGAATCACACTAAAAGCGATTTCATTTTCCGTGAACCCATCTTGAGTTGTATGATCATCGGTAATGGTCCCTGTACGATCTTGTGTAGATGTAGTCATCGAATTGATTGCATTTCCGTCATTTGACATGCTCTCTAACGATGAGGTATCAACGGGTCGGTTGTTATTCATTTGAGAAGAGCTGATATTGACGGAAGGGTCGCTCATACTATTGCCGGTATTATTCACAATCAGCCCTTGAGTCGTTGAAATCCCACTCGAAGCAATGGGTCCCGCTCGTTCTGCGGCTGCTTGTTGCGCTATATGGATAGTTGTGTGGTGAGCTAAACAATCATTAAAAATGAATAGTATAAAAAAGATAAGCTGTATTATTCGAGACTTGTACATAACCGTCCTTACTCCGTTTGCATATCTAAGTAGATAGGCCCTCTGGTTAGATTTATATTCTTGTGGAAGAACAGAAAGAGCCAATATAAATCTCTGAACAGGTTCATAACTTCATGGCGGACAGAACAAGAAGATGATAGTCAAAGTGACCGACTTTGAAGCATGAGATGATTGATCCATAGATATCATTTGGATCGAATTAATTAGGTAGGATATGTCATAACCATTTCAGAATAACAATGAACGATCTCAAAAAATGAAGATTTGATGGGAAAATACATTTAAACATGGCCCACCAATCCATAGTACCGAGACTATACTGTGCCATACCTCTTCTAACTAGGAGATTGAATATGTTCAGAACTATAGTGCTAGTATTATTGCTAAGCTACTGTTCTTTCTCGACAGCGTCTGCATTTTTTGATTCTGTCAAACAAGGTATATTGGCGGTAGAGAATAAATCGCAATTCCTGTCAGAACTCGGTAATGCTGCTCGTTTTGATCCATGGGCCCAGCTTTTCATGGCTATTCGGCATTCCAACGTCTTTGAAGAAAACAGAAGTCAGGCTTGGGAGTTACTGTGGATTGAAGACCCAGGCTTGCAACTTGCACTAGATTTACTCGGCGTAGAAGATAACCATTCTCTCTTGATAGGTGGGATTACAAAACCTGAGAGCGAATATTGGTACCACGAAAGTGCCAAGTCACTTCCAATTGCAGCTTGGTTATATGCAATACACAGTATCCGCACCGCAAGCGTAAATACAAAAAACCAAAACACTTTTCATTGGGTTGAACTATTAATCGGTGCTGCAAACAAAGGGTTACCGCTTGCGCATACATTGTTAGGACAATTCTATTACCATGGATACTATGTAAAAAAGGATATTGAGAAAAGTCGTTACCACATCGAGAAAGCCTTTTGGAGCACAACAGAGACTGCTTCACAGCTCTTGGCAATCAATACCAACCAATATGACATCAATTCTTTGCAAATAAGGACATTAGAATCTCTTGCCGCCCGTGCACATGCAGTGGCAAACACTTACAAATATCTACTTGATAAAGATGCTGGTCACGAAGTGGATCAAATGCTCAACGACGCGATGCTAAACAACTACCCTTTTTCATTCTATATTAAATACCTGGAACTATTAGAAAACTCGAACTTTGTTAGTGCGGATAAGCTGTTAAAAAAGGCTATTAAGCTGGACTTCGTCCCTGCACTACTTGAAGGGGCAAAACAAACAGAGCAAAGAGCGGCTAGCTATGGTTTTACTGCATTTCAACTGTATTACAAAGCCTATTTGTTTGGTAGTGACAGTGCACCATTTTATATCGGCCGCATGTTATGGAAAGATAATCGAATGTCGGAAGCGACCTATTGGCTAAATCGTAGTGATACAAGGCACAAATCACAATCAGCGTTGTTGCTCGCAAACATTCTAGAACGCGAAGTTGAACCTGACTTTATCACTATTTTTAATCACTACCATACCGCTGCGAAAGACGGCATTGTGCATGCACAATTTCAACTTGCAACCTTTTTTGAGAAGGGTGTTGGTTGTGAACAATCTGATGAACAAGCAATTAAATGGCTAGTCGAAGCGGCTAACAATGGTCATGCTGGCGCTCAAAGATCAATAGGCATACGTTACTATTACGGAAATGGAACAAGCCCCGACTTCAAAAAAGCAAAATATTGGTTGCATCTCGCATCACTTGAGAATGATGCAATCGCACAATACTATCTAGGAATGCTCTATCAAAACGGTAATGGGGTAAGCGTTGATGTCCAAAAAGCCATTGGCTATTATAAACAATCGCACACCCAAGGTTACTTAAAAGCTACATTCAGACTTGCGCAAGTGTTTGAAAGGAAAAACGCAAAGCGATCCGCTGAATATTATCAAAAAGTAATTGACGCTGAGCATCCGTTGGCAAACCTAGCCTCACTGAATCAATCAACGCTTAGTATACAGGAGTTAAAACCGGATTAGATACGACGATCGGCAGTTTTACTTGCACAGTAGTACCTTCGTCTGGAACAGACGTAATTTGCAATTCACCCCCGAGCGAAATAGTTTCCTCACGCATGCTGATAAGGCCATGCCCATAAATTACTTTGTTTGAATCAAATCCGCTTCCATTATCGATGACTTCTATATGGACAACAGCGTTTGCGAGTTCAACCCTAACTGTTACCTCTGTAGCACGTGAATGCTTCCAAATATTCAAAACACATTCTTTGACAATATGATAGATAAACAGGTCATAAGGTGACGCAATCGAATCAAGGTTTACATCTACGTCAGTATGTACTTTAGAATAATAGTGCGTACGAACATACTCGTTTATCGTGGCGTTAATTGCACCTTCGAGTCCAGCAGAATCTAATATCGCTGGTCGAAGTTCTAATTGTACTTGGCGTAAAGCATTTTCGATTTGTGAAAATTGCTCCAACTGTGTTTCATATAGTTCTTCGACTTTTGTCAAATCACCCTTTTGGGCAGAACGAAATAGTAAGTAAAGGTTCGACTTCAGTTTAACAATAATCGATGAAGCTTCGTCATGTAAGTAGCGAGTCATCTGCCGCTTTTGCTCTGCTTCCTCAAGAAGTTTTCGTTGCAGAAACTCCCTGTTCTGTATGAGCGATGAAGCCAATGCCTCTAAAGATTGTCCAATGGTAGATTTCAGCTGGCTAGTGAAATCTAATGCGCGCTCTAATGTGTTTTTCACATTATCTAAATCGATTGGACGAAAGATTAATCCGCGGTACCCTGGTTGTTGGCTGAAATTGATGATTCGACTTTCTGTTGATGTACTCGATATTATATATGGAAGCTTAAATCGGTTTATGAATGTCGTTGTATATTGAATCACCTCTTCATCAGATAGATGGTCAATATCAAAAATAAGTAAATCAAAGGGATTATTTTCGACATCTGATAACAAGTCTGGCATTTCAAAGTGCAATGTCGTTTGGTAACCAATATTGGTGATAAATTGCTGCAAAATATGACCGACTTCAGGTACGTTGTCGTAAATTACTATGTTGATTGCTTTATGTTCCATCTGGATCTATATCCCTTTGCACAGAATAGGGTTCATATCAATTATACCTTTGAGTATTGACAGAAACTAAGGAAAAATACAACCAAGAACAACAATTCTTGGGAAAAGTCCCAAAAATTCATTGATACTCGATCCCACCTACTAGAATTTCTGTGCCATATTAATTCAAGCTAAGAATCAATTATCTACATGGAGTTAATATGGGCTGTTTTAGTGGGGTACCCAAACGGCAGATTAAGATACTAGTTTTGATAATATGTTTATCATTTATAAGCATCGACGGGTACTCGAAACCACGTCGCCACACATCATTTGAAACGACTATCATAAATTCAGAAATGAGTTGGTCAATTGCTGGAAACAATAATGGCAGTAACCCTAATATTCTATCTGAGCTTAGTTGGCGTAATCTCACGGACTATATTCTCACAATAAACCACTCTCAACCGTTCTTTGAAGATTTTCAGATAGTGTCATCTGTTAGCCTAGGAGTGGTAAAAAACGGTAGCGTAACTGACTCTGATTACTTCGGCGATGATCGCACTTTTGAGTTCTCTCGCTCGGTAAGTAACAGCCAAGGCCGTATTTCCACTTGGCATTTTGGCCTCTCTCACCATTCACGCATACGCCTACCTAATTTGGCCGATACGATATATACGCAAAATACTTTAGGATGGATGAGCAAACAAATCCATTTAACAATGGAAAATGGAAAGCAAATTCTCCCCTTCCGTGACTATATTGCCAATCTGAATTCCAGCTACTCTAGTACTTGGCAAGGTATCTATGTAGCAACTGATAACGCAATACGTACCGGTAGGAAATTAGTGATCGGTATTAAAATGTCTATGCTATTTGGACAGTACCATGCGCAAGCAAACTGGAATCTTCGAAGTGATTTTCAACACCCTGTCTCATTTGAACATGAAAGCAACAAAGCCAAAACAGTCAAAATCAAGCTTTACGCTACTTTTGCGTTTACCCGTAATCTTCACGGAAACTTTTACACTGGTTACTTCACGTCTGATGTGAACCAGGGCAAAGATACTGCTTTTTTTTCTGATAATACTAAGGGAACGACTGCACTCAATCAGGTGCAATATAAGGGTGAACTGGTTGGTACTGGCATAATATTTTACTACTAACTTGAAATCGACTGGTGTGAAGGCTATTGACACATACCAACACCAATCAGACGGA
>JAOUJM010000072.1 GCA_029883265.1 Gammaproteobacteria bacterium | reverse complement strand
TCCCACCCATGAAAACGTAGTTGCAAATCTCGCGGGTATTTATACAGACACTATTAGTACTATTCCTCCCCGCATTGTTGTCTCTGGTGAACAAGGTTATTTAAACAATACAGAAAACGCCAATAAAGTTCGTGCACTTTTACTCGCGTTAATGCGGTCTGCTATCTTGTGGAAGCAAAAAGGCGGACGTCGTTGGCATGTGTTGCTCAAGCGTGGAAAAATAATGGCAGCCGCAAAAAACTTGTTAAAACAAACTGAGGTTAACTAACTCTCACAAACCGCGCTGCCACTCTTGGCGCAAATGGACTTGCGAGGGATGATTTTGTGCAAGTTGCAACTTGTCAATTAATTTTTGTTTATCGCGGCCTAGCACACCTTTCAAAGTTAAATAGTTCGATGCGTGATCACTTCGAAAAATTGTATTGTGTAATTCTGTATTCTGCAACAAGACTTCCATTTCGTGAAACAAGCCTTGCTGGTCCAGCATTTGAAAACCATTGGGGAAATGATTAACAAACCGTTTTTCACCAAGCGGAAAGCTGATCACCAATGTTGCCAAATAAGTGGGTTGAATTTCATTGATCAAACATGCTGAATTCATTGCATGTTGTTGGCTATAGGTTTTGCCTCCCAAACCATTTAAAAGCATAACTGATGTTTTAAATTTTGCTTGGTTAAGTTTATCAACACTTGAAACAATCGAAGCAAAGGTTTCACCTTTATCGATTAATTTTAGTAACTCATCATCACCACTTTCGGCACCAATATAGGCTAATTGCAATCCGGCATCGTGTAATTCATTGAGTTCAGTTTGAGTTTTAGGGCGTATATTACGTGGTAAGCAATAGGCTGATACACGATTCAAATTAGGAAAATATTTTTTTAGGCAGGATAAAATATGTAATAAGCGTCGTGTCGATAAAACCATCGCATCACCATCAGCAAGAAAAATCCTCCGTGTGTCTGCACAGGTTTCACTCAGAAGTTGTATTTCAGTTTCAATCTGTGACTGCTTTTTAATATTGAATTTTTTCTGCGGCGCTGTGTACATTTCACAAAAAGCACAATGATTCCATGAGCAACCATTAGTCACTTGCAATATGAGTGAGCCAGCTTCACTGGGTGGTCGAAACAATGGTTGAATATAGTCCATAGAACTCATGTTCAGTTACCGTTGGTTTGCAATAGTGTAACTCAAGCCAATTCTTCAACCTATCAGATTATAATGCAAGTGTGTTCCACAGTTCTTCGGTTATGGCGATGAATGTTTTCTTGGCATTCAAAGTTAACTACTTGCACACCACTATTTAGTTCGCTGTAGAAGCATTATGTGTGAGCTTGATTAACACATCTAGACATAACTGAGGACCCAGGTGTTATCGGTTAAAATTTGAATATTATTAAGCAGCAAAGCAAAGGGGCAGAGGAGCAAAGTTTTTAGTGCTCAAAAACCTAAACAGAGACACAAAAAAAGCCCGATAACGGGCTTTTTTTGTTGTGCATAAGTAAAGGCTTAGGCTTGTACAGCTTCAACCGCTTTCATGCTCAAGCGAATGCGACCTTGTTTGTCGATTTCCAATACTTTAACTCTAACAATTTCACCTTCTTTAAGCTTGTCAGACACATTTTCGACACGCTCTTCAGAGATTTGTGAAATATGAACCAGGCCGTCACGACCAGGTAAAATGGTTACAAAAGCACCGAAATCCATGATTTTGGATACTTTACCATCGTAAATCATACCAACTTCTACATCCATGGTAAGTTCTTCAACACGCTTCTTCGCGGCCAATCCAGCTAAACTATCCACAGAGGCAATTTTAACCACACCGTCATCACTAATATCGATACTAGTACCGGTCTCTTCTGTAATGGCACGAATGGTAGCGCCACCTTTACCGATAACATCACGAATGCGATCAGGGTTGATTTTGATTGTGATATAGCGTGGTGCATATTCAGACATGTCTTCACGTGGTTTAGAAATAACCGCATTCATTTTTTCAAGAATAAACATACGGCCATTACGTGCTTTATCCAAAGCAACTTGCATGATTTCTTTGGTGATACCCGTAATTTTGATATCCATTTGCAAAGCGGTTACACCTTCAGTGTTACCCGCTACTTTGAAGTCCATATCACCTAAGTGATCTTCATCACCTAAAATGTCAGTTAATACGGCAAAGCCATTATCTTCTTTGATCAAACCCATGGCGATACCAGCAACCGCTGATTTCAAAGGCACACCTGCATCCATTAAGGCCAAACTGGAACCACAAACCGAAGCCATGGAACTTGACCCATTGGATTCAGTGATTTCAGAAACGACACGAATGCTATAAGGATAGTTTTCCATGTCTGGCATAACACCAAGTACACCGCGTTTAGCTAAACGTCCATGACCAATTTCACGCCGCTTCGGTGACCCAACAAAACCGGTCTCACCTACGCAGAACGGAGGGAAATTATAATGAAACATGAAAGGATCACGATATTCACCTTCGATGGCATCAATCAACTGAGCATCTTTTTCTGTACCAAGAGTGGTGACAACCAAGGCCTGAGTTTCGCCACGCGTGAATAAGGCTGAACCGTGAGTACGTGGTAATACACCGGTGCGTACTGTAATCGGGCGAACGGTATCGGTGTCGCGACCATCAATACGAGGATTACCGGCAATGATGCTTCCACGTACGACGCGTTTTTCCAAACTACCGACAGCATTTGCAACTTCTGTCGCCGAAGGGCCTTCAGCACCCTCCTCAGAGACAGCAAGCGCTGTAACAACAGCGTCACGAATTTCGCTAAGTCGATCTAGACGCGCTGCTTTTTCTTTGATTTGGTAAGCTGCAGTTATATCGGCTTCTGCCTTAGTAGCAACCGCTTCTTTCAAAGCTGTGTTTTCTGCAGGTGGCTGCCAATCCCAAGCCGGTGTACCCACTTCTTTCACAAATTGATCAATCGCATCAATTGCAATTTGCATTTGTTCGTGGCCGAACATAACCGCACCTAACATGACTTCTTCACTTAGTACTTTAGCTTCAGACTCAACCATAAGTACCGCGTCTTTTGTTCCTGCAACGACTAAATCAAGTTGTGAATCTTTCAGCTCGCTCAATTTTGGATTTAATAAATATTCGCCGTTTTTATAACCCACACGCGCTGCACCCAGAGGACCTTGAAAAGGAATCCCTGAAATGGCTAAAGCCGCAGATGCACCTAAGATCGAAGCGATATCGGCTTCGATGTCCGGATCTAGGGACATCACAGTTGCGATGATTTGAACTTCGTTGGTGAAGGCTTTGTGGAATAAGGGACGAATAGGACGATCGATTAAGCGGGAAGTAAGTGTTTCTTTCTCCGTCGGTCGGCCTTCACGTTTGAAAAATCCACCGGGGATTTTACCCGCAGCATAGGTTTTTTCTTGGTAGTTTACGGTCAAAGGGAAGAAATCCTGGCCGGGAGCAGCTTCTTTTCGCCCGACAGCTGTAACCATAACAACCGTGTCACCCATGCTAATCATAACCGCACCTGACGCTTGACGTGCGATTTCCCCAGTTTCGAGTTTGACCGTGTGAGGGCCGAATTGGAAAGTCTTACTAATTGGATTCACGATATTAATCCTTGGTTTATTGTCCTGCAGTGGTTTTCTTATCGACGCAAACCGAGTTTTGCAATCAGTGCACGATAACGCTCAACATCCTTTTTCTTTAGGTAATCCAAAAGCTTACGTCTTGAACTTACCAGTCTTAATAAACCTTGACGAGAATGATGGTCGTGAATATGATCTTTAAAGTGTGATGACAAATCATCAATGCGCGCGGATAAAAGCGCAACTTGCACTTCAGGTGATCCAGTATCACCTTTACCTTGTTGATTATCTTCAATAATCTGCTGTTTGTTTGCAGCTGTTAATGCCATTTCTAGCTCCTGTGTTACATATATCAAATCATCGTTTTTGCAGCGCGTATATTACCTGTCCCGTTGCGAGGGTACAAGTCAATGTTTTCAACTATTTCCAGTCATTTACGCTACGTTAATGAGGCGTTTGGGCGCAACCCGCCCATCCTCTAAAATTTCGCCTATTCCGAGGAAACGATTATTATCCTCAAATAAGCGTACCCGGCCAGCGGTTGGTGCCTTGGGCACTAGAACCGCCTGGCCTTGTAAAAGGTAATAAGCGTTGTCACCGCTTAAAATCACTTCCGGCCAATCTTCAATGGCTGTTTCCACAGGAAGTAATAATTGATCCAGCCCTTCCAAGCCATCTTGCTCGGCTATAAGCTCTAGTTCATGTGGATTATACGCATCATCCACATTAAAGTTACCGACATGGGTACGTCGCAAGGCGCTAATATAGGCACCACAACCCAGTTTTTCGCCGATATCTTCGGCTAAAGTGCGTACATAGGTGCCTTTAGAGCAGCGTACACTGAATTCAATCTTCTGCTCATTCGATTCATAAGCTAATAATTTGATGTCATAAATGACTATCGTTCGTGGCTCACGTTCAACGTGCTGACCATTTCGTGCGAGTTTATATAGCGGTTGCCCCTTATGCTTGAGCGCTGAATACATCGGAGGCAATTGTTTTTGTTCACCCTTGAATTGTTGTAAAACTGCTTCGAGATCAGATTCACAAAGCTCAGGGACTAGACGGGTCTCAATTACCTCGCCTTCAGCATCTGCTGTGTCGGTTTTAGCACCAAGTTTCGCTTCTGCAATATATGTTTTATCTGATTCCAACATATAAGAAGACAGTTTGGTGGCGTCGCCAAAACAAATTGGTAATAGACCGCTGGCGAGAGGATCTAAACTACCCGTATGACCTGCCTTCTGCGCTTGGAATATATATTTAAGTTGCTGCAACACTTTGTTAGAGCTATAACCGATGGCTTTATCTAGCAACAATATGCCGTTAACCGGACGACCTTTACGTTTACGACGAGACATGGATAATTAATCTTGTTTGCTTATTTTATCGTGGGCAACTGCATCATCGATGAGTTTGCTTAGTCGATTACCGTATTCTACGGATTCGTCATAGACAAAATGCAACTCTGGTACGGTTCGAATTTTTAAAATTTTACCCAATTGCCGGCGCATAAAACCTGATGCATTGTTTAATATCTGCACTAATTGCTCGCGATTTTTATTTTCAACAAGACTGGTGACATAAACTTTAGCATGGGCGAAATCCCGACTCACATGCACAGCTGCAACAGTGACCCAACTAACTCGTGGATCCTTGATTTCCTGGTTTATGATTAACGCTAATTCCCTTTGTATTTGTTCTCCAACTTTTTTTGAGCGCTGACTTTCTGTGTGCATTAAATTTCTCGTTTAACTTGAATACGTTCGTAAACTTCGATTTGGTCGCCGTTTTTGACATCATTATAATTCTTCACACCGATACCACATTCATAGCCGTTTTTAACTTCATTGACATCATCTTTAAAACGACGCAAGGACTCCAGCTCGCCTTCATAAATAACCACGTTGTCGCGTAAAACACGAATAGGGTTGTTGCGCTTAACTGTGCCATCAATGACCATACATCCTGCGATAGAACCAAACTTCGGCGAACGAAATACATCACGCACTTCGGCAAGCCCGATAATCTGTTCCTTGAATTCAGGCGCCAACATTCCACTCATGGATTGTTTGACTTCATCAAGAACATCGTAAATGACACTATAATAATGTAGGTCGATACCTTCTTCTTCGATTAAACGTTTCGCCGTTGAATCTGCACGAACATTAAAACCGATAATAATCGCGGTTGATGCTAAGGCTAGGTTTGCATCTGATTCAGTAATTCCACCAACTGCGCCTGCGATAATTTTGACTCGAACCTCATCGGTTGAGAGGTTGGTTAATGAATCTGAGAGTGCCTCTAATGAACCTTGCACATCGGCTTTTAGTACAATGTTTAATGTGGAGACTTCGCCTTCTTCCATCTGGGTAAATAAATTTTCTAGTTTTGCCGCATGCTGTTTCGCAAGTTTTACTTCGCGGAACTTGCCTTGACGAAATAACGCGACTTCACGTGCTTTACGCTCGGTTGGTACAACCACCGCTTCTTCGCCGGCATTGGGTGTGCCCGACAATCCGAGTATTTCAACTGGAATAGAAGGACCTGCGACATCAATCGGATGATTATTTTCATCCAACATGGCGCGCACACGACCAAACTCTCGACCAGCAAGTAACACGTCGCCTTTACGTAATTGCCCCGATTGCACCAATATACTAGAAACCGAACCACGACCTTTGTCCAAGCGAGATTCGATAACCACGCCACGCGCAGGACCGTCTTGAACTGCTTTTAATTCTAATACTTCAGCTTGTAATAAGATCGCATCTAATAAATCATCAATGCCTTCGCCACTTTTGGCTGATACATGCACGAACTGCGTATCACCACCCCAATCTTCAGGGATAATGTTTTCCTGGGCTAATTCATTTTTCACACGATCAGGATCAGCTTCAGGTTTATCAATTTTGTTTACCGCCACGACCAAAGGCACACCTGCCGCTTTTGCGTGCTGTACTGCTTCTTTAGTTTGTGGCATTACACCATCATCGGCAGCGACAACCAGTACGACAATATCGGTAACCTGAGCACCACGAGCACGCATGGCAGTAAAAGCTGAGTGACCCGGTGTGTCGAGGAATGTAATCATGCCCTTTTCAGTTTCTACGTGGTAAGCACCAATATGCTGAGTAATACCACCCGCTTCACCGCTAGCTACTTTGGCAACACGAATGTAATCAAGCAAAGATGTTTTACCGTGGTCAACATGACCCATAACAGTAATTACTGGAGGACGCGGAGCTTCGTCGCCTTGACTTTCGCCTAGAGAAATCTCGTCTTCGATTGCATTCTCATTAAGCGCTTTAGGAGTATGCCCCATTTCTTCTACGATCAATGTCGCGGTATCTTGATCAATCACTTGATTGATTGTCGCCATGGTGCCCATGGTCATCATTAATTTAATAACTTCTGCCGCTTTAATTGACATACGCGAAGCCAACTCGGCGACCGTAATTGTTTCCGGAATAATGACATCGCGCACAATTGGAGCCGTCGGTTTTTCAAATCCATGCTGTTTACGTTCGCCGCCTCGATCATCTACGACATTACGTTTTTTCTTACGTTTGCGGGTTTTGTCATGATTGAGATGCAACTCACCATCTTCAAAGCGTTTTTCACCTTTATCTTTACGTTTTTTAGCTTTTTTACCGGGCTCTTTTGTCGCTTCTTTATTAACCAATTCTGCTTGAATCTGTGCTTCTTTTTTCGCCTGATCCAAATCAATTACTGGCTCAATTGCGGCTTCAGCTGCTGGCGTTGACTGCACTTCAGCCGATTCCGTTTCAGTATTTGCAATTTCACCTTCTGCAGCAACAGCCTCGACCACTTCTGTCTCGCTTGTTTTTGCTGCTACTTCAGCTTCTTGTGCTACCGCATCTTCTTGACGTTGTTTTTCTGCAAGAAGCTCTTCTTGTTCTTTTTGTTTAGCTTCGGCTTGATCAAGTACATCACTACGTTTGACATAAGTACGTTTTTTGCGTATCTCAACACTGACTGTGCGAGAATTTCGATCAGCTGGTGCGGCTCGACCACTGGGTGTACGCCCTGCGCTTTGTGTTGCCTGTTTGAGTTCACTCACGGATTTACGTTTTAGAGTTATTTTTCGTGGGCCGCTTTCAGGTTTTGCAGAGCCCTGGTGACGACCTCGCAAATAAGTCAACAGTTGCATTTTCTCATCGTCCGTAATCGCTTCATCAGCTGCTTTCTCGGCCAGACCAGCTTCACCCAACTGTACAATCAGTCGATCTACTGGAATACCTACAACTTTTGCGAATTCTCTAACCGTCACTTCTGACATCTTTTGTCCTCGTTCAGAGTTATCTTTTTTGCTCGCCACTAATCACAAGTCCGATCATTTGTTACTGATCTTCACTGGCGAACCAAGGCTCACGCGCCTTCATAATCAGCTTACCGGCTTGCTCAGCATCGATAGCGATCATATCAACCAAATCATCGGCAGCTTGTTCTGCCAAATCGTCCATTGTGACAATGCCATGCTCTGACAATTTTGCCGCAAGTTCTTCAGTCATACCTTCCATATCCAACAATTCTTGAGTTGGTGGTTGGCCAGACAGTTGTTCTTCCTGAGCAATAGCAGTTGTAATTAAATAATCACGTGCACGGCGACGCAGTTCTTCAACAATATCCTCGTCGAAGTCTTCGATTGCCATCATTTCTTGAAGCGGCACATAAGCCACTTCTTCAATACTTGAAAAGCCTTCCTCTACCAAAATTGCAGCCACATCGTCATCAACGTCTAGGCCTTCTTTAAATAAGTTTAGCAATTCTACAGCTTCGGTTTCGCTTTTTTCTTCAGCTTGAGACTCGGTCATTACGTTGAGTTCCCAGCCGGTTAATTGACTAGCCAAACGCACGTTTTGGCCACCACGACCAATGGCTTGAGAAAGTTGATCTTCGGCTACCGCCACATCCATGCTATTGGATTCTTCGTCCACGACAATGGATAAAACTTCTGCTGGCGCCATTGCATTAATAACAAACTGTGCGGGATTCTCGTGCCAAGTAATAATGTCGACGCGCTCACCACCAAGTTCATTGGAAACTGCTTGCACACGTGAACCACGCATACCTACACAAGCGCCAACTGGATCAATCCGTGGATCATTGGTTTTAACAGCGATTTTCGCACGCAAACCTGGGTCACGCGCCGCGCTTAGAATTTCAATCAAATCGTCCCCAACTTCAGGCACTTCCAATTTAAATAATTCGATTAACAACTGCGGCGCAACACGGCTGACGAATAATTGTGGGCCACGGCTTTCACCGCGCACTTCGCGTAAAAATCCACGCACACGATCGCCTGGACGTAAAGTCTCTCTGGGTATCAAGTCTTCACGTAAAATAACACCTTCGGCATTTTCACCCAAGTCCAAGTATACATTGCCTTTTTCAACACGTTTAACAACGCCCATTACTAATTGATTCTCGCGATCTTTAAATGCTTCGACAATTTGCGCACGTTCGGCTTCACGTACTTTTTGCACGATCACTTGTTTGGCTGTTTGTGCCGCGATTCGACCAAATTCGACCGATTCGATAGGCTCTTCAATATATTCACCAATCTCGATACCGGGTTGTCTGGCTTGCGCAGCTGTATATAAAATTTGTTTATCTGGGCCTGCAAATTCGACGTCTTCGTCATCAACAACTAACCAACGGCGATAGGTGTCGTAATTGCCACTAACGCGATCAATATCAACGCGTACGTCTATATCACCGCCGTGTTTTTTTCTTGTGGCAGTGGCCAACGCTGCTTCGATCGCGCCAAAAATAATATTTTTATCTACGCCTTTTTCGTTAGAAACAGCGTCAACAACCATTAAGATTTCTTTGCTCATTGTAAAAAAAGCCTCCGCCAGGCTACCAGTTCACCGTGGGTACTAAATTCGCTTTCTCAATATTATTCACTGCTAATGCGATTAACTCGCCATCCACATCGACAGTAATAATCCCGGCTTTTACATCACGCAAATAGCCAGTCATTTTGCGTCGTCCATTGACTGGAGTTCGCGCTCTAATTTTTGCTTTTTCACCGATGAACTTTAAAAATTGTGCTTCGGTGAAAAGCGGTCTATCCAATCCTGGAGAAGATACTTCCAGGGTATAACGTCCAGCAAGTGGTTCTTCCACGTCTAATAAGGCACTGACTTGGCGACTGACTTTTTCACAGTCTTCCACCTTAATGCCCTCGGGATGGTCAATATACATCCTTAATACCGAATGCTGACCTGCCCCAATATACTCAATTCCGAGTAATTCATAACCTAGTCCTTCCACGGTCGGTTCTAATAGTTCTTGTAAATCCGCCTTCATTTTCAATAACCTTCTTAAACAAAAAGTGGGCACGTTGGCCCACTTTTCTTATTTCCCATCGCAAAGCAAGGAATGATCCGGTTTATCCTGTCCATTCCTTTTGGGGGGATTATTTTTTCATTCTCTCATGCCCCGAAAATCATTGTTGCTATACACCCCTGTTCTCGTATAGCTATAAGCGGGCGCATTGTATCTAGAAATTCATAAAAATACAAGAAAAATTCCATTTCTCAGTAACATAGTGATAAACACCGAGTTATATTCAGGTTAAATCTAGAAGCGGGTAGGGACACGAGTTTTGCATTTATATCTTCCACCTATTCCCTTAATTTATTCACAGCATAATTAATTTTGGGTTAAGTTACTCAATCTAATATGCGTTGCTAACTTATTAGAAAAACAGCTATTTTCCGGATCAACCAACAGACATGAGGAAGTGCGCATGAATCAGGCTGTATTTTGCCTGCGCCGAGGTGGGGTGTATATATTAGTTTTAACATTAATACTGCTAACTGCAATACTGCTAACTGCGTGCAGTGAGACAATCCCGCCCCCAACCAATCAATCAAACAAAAGCGATAATGTAGCCGATGACACCGGTGCCCCCAATGGTTTTGATACCAATGTCATTTATGAATATGACGGCTCGCTTTATTCGCAAGCGGATGCTATGCGCGGCGCCTTGTTATACGACAAATGGTCTAGTGCTGCTGCGGGGACCGCTGTTCAGCCTGATACCGCACATTGGTTATGGCCAAGCCGAGCTAAAAATTCCCAGGGGCAGTATTATAATCAAAATTCAAATAGCACGAGCTGGCGTTGTAAAGAATGTCATGGTTGGGACTATAAGGGTCGTGACGGCGCTTATGGCGATAAAACCAATAGCCACTATACAGGTTTTCCAAGCCTGCTTTCTGCAGCACGCTTTCAGACAGCCAAATCAATTTTTGAATTTATTGCCAATGGAAGCAGCGCCAGTTATGGCAATGTTCGCCATGGCTTTGCCGGTATTCTTAGTCGACAAAATATTTATGATTTAACCAAGTTTATTAAAGACAAAGCTCAAGATATTTATGCCATTGTGCCTCGCGGCTCCATTAGTGATGGTTATACCTTATTCCAGGCCAAAAACTGCGGCAACAGCGCTTGTCACGGACCGGTTGGAACCTTAAATGAGGGTGTCAAAGTTGCCGTCGGAAATGAACAGGAATTCGTACATAAAACCCTATTTGGCAGTGCCGGTTCTAATATGCCCAATGGGTTATTAAGCTTGGACGAAGCCTTTGACGTACGTGTCTATCTATCTACTTATGGTGGTCAAGCAACAATTCCTCCCAATATTGCATCTGCAGGTGGATTTGTCCGCTCAAAATATGATTCAGCCAATGCCACGGCTGGCGGATTACTCTACGACAACTGGTTAACCGAGGCGAAACGAGCTTTACCGGTGCAAAATAGCTGGTTATGGAGTAAACGCGCAAAAAGTATTGCGGGTAACTATTACAATGCTCGTAGCGGTGATGATAGTTGGCGTTGCAAAGAGTGTCATGGCTGGGATTATAAAGGCGTGCAAGGCGATTATGGTAGCACGACTAACTCGCACTACACTGGATTTAAAGGTGTACTCGATGCCGCCAATGCAGGCGATGCACAGACCGTTTATAATTTTATCGCCTATGGTCGTGACAGCCGTAAAAACTTACATGGATTTTCCAGCTTATTAACCGAATCAGAGATATATAATCTGACACGATTTATTGTCGAAGACATCAAAAAGCTTATTAATATAAATTTCAATACCGGCAATGCAAGCGCGGGACAAGTACTCTACGATACAACTTGCAAACAATGTCATGGCACTGATGGAAGTATTGATAATGCAGCTTTAGTTGCTAAAGAAAATCCAGCCGAATTTTTACATAAAGTGGTTAACGGTCAACCTGGCGTAACTGCGATGCCTACAGTAACTAATATTCAGGATGTTTTAAATATTCGCGCCTTCCTAGCGGGTACTACGGGCAATACTCCTCAAGATCCACCAACCACTAACCAGTTTAATGGTACGCTCTACGCGAATGCTGATTTAGTTCGAGGTGGGCGCCTATATGATAAGTGGTGGAATGAAAAAGCTGTTGCCGCACCAGCGACAGATCATCCATTATGGCAAAATCGAGTCAAAAATGCGGATGGCACCTTTATTAATCCACGTGGCGGTGCTGATAGCTGGCGCTGTAAAGAATGTCACGGTTGGGATTATGCCGGTAAGGACGGAGCCTATGCCAGTGGTAGCCATCGTACGGATTTTCCAGGTGTTTTAACTGGTACTGGAACCCGCATTAATGCTCAAGGTATTTTTGATTTTCTGGCCACTGATGCAAATCATAGCTATGGTGTAGACTCAAAATTAAGCGAAACAGATTTGTATGACTTAACCCGTTTCGTCGAGGAAATGCGCACTAGTAATTACAACGCGAACAACTATATTGACGCAGACAAGCAAATAAAAATCTCTGCAGTGCAAACTCAAACCGCGTTAAGTTCTGCAGCCAAAGGTGAAACTTTTTACAATCAAACCAGCTTTGATGCCAAAGCAACCTGCGTCAGTTGCCACGGTGCAAACGGTGTTCTATCAGCAGATGAACCCATCGCAGAAATTGCTAAAGATAATCCCTGGGAACTATTACATAAAATTCGTTTTGGTCAACCAGGCGCACCGACTATGCCCGCCTTGCATGAAGCGAGTTATAGTCAGAACAACCAAACACAAACAACCAGCATGCAGGAAGTTATTGATCTAGCCGCTTTTGCGCAAACCTGGTTAAACCCAGATCTAAAACGTGGTGGTCGATTATTTGATAAGTGGTATCAAGAAAAAACTGCGCAACAAAGTAATTTTGCTGCACCAACAGTGGATCATGCAAAGTGGCCCACGCGTGCACGAAATCCGGTGGATAATAGCTACTATAATGCAGCTAGCGGCGCCGGCACTTGGCGTTGCAAAGAATGTCATGGTTGGGATTACCAAGGCCGAGACGGCGCCTACGGAACCGGCTCTAGCCATTACACTAATTTCCCAGGCATATTTACCACAGCATTGACCCGTGATGGGATATTTCAAAAAATACAAGGAACCGGTGGCAATGACCATAGTTTTGGCGGCAATATTACCGTTGCGTCAACATCGGTTAAAGGCTTGAATATTTGGGACTTAGCCGATCTATCCAGTTTTATTTTGGATGAGGTCGCGGGTATTAATGTTACACCCTATACGACCAATGGTAATTCCACATCAGGTAACACACTATATAACCAACGTGATGATTTAAACGTTAACGGTAGCGGCAATTGCCAGTTCTGTCATGGAGCTAAAGGAACGGTGATACCAACTGTAGATGTAAATGCAATTGCTGTAGCAAATCCGCAGGAATTTCTTCACAAATCACGCTTTGGCAATCCATATATTGAAAGCTCGCAAATGATCCCCGGAAATCCTGATTCAGGTTATCGTGGTTTAAGTTTGCAGCAGGCTGCCGATGTGTTGGCATTTTCACTGACATTGAGCACATTACCAGATACGCCCGACACACCAACCGGGAACGCGTCATACGATCAGGCAGATATTACCCGTGGTGGACGTTTATATGACAAATGGTGGGCAGAAATGGCCGTACTTGATTCCACTGCTCAGGAACCAACAATGATCAATCCATTATGGCTAGCCAAAGATCCAAATGTGAATGTGACCATTGGCAAACCTTCGGATAGTTGGCGTTGTAAAACTTGCCATACCTGGGCCTATGTTGGTATTAAATTTTCTGTCGATAATTTTGGTCAAGTAGCCAACGACAACTTATTAAATATACGCAGTAGCCACCCAAGCTTAAGCGAACTTCAGCTACAAAACTACGTATTTCGCTGGATAAAAGATGGCAATGGTCGCTCGGTACACAAATATGGTGTGTCGCAACCGACAATTGGCAATCCAACAGCATTAAGCGATCGTGATGTTTGGGACTTAACTAAATTTGTGTTAGAAGGCGTTACCAATACATCAGCCTATATTTCATCATTGGATTTACCGGGTACCCAAGTCCAATATGACATTACGCCAGATGAAAAGACGTTAATACAAGCGCAAAACGACGGTGCCCTACTCTACAGCGGCAACACCATTGCCACCATCAATTGCGAATCATGTCATGGCGCCAATGGTATCGCGGCACCTCCAGGCAGCGCTGAATCCGTGGATATTTTCAGTCTTTCGGATCGTAATCCATGGGAGGTTTTTCATAAGATACGTTTCGGTCAACCTGGTAGCAATATGCCATCGCTCTTAGGCATTGCTGGAAAAACCCGCATAGAAGTCGAACGTGACGCTCGTGACATCATTGGTCACATGCAAAACCAGAATCGTTTACGCATCATAACGATCAACGACGATGATTAAGCTTGACTAATCACCGGTTTCTTATAGACTGACCGACCAAGTCAAGATGCAAGGCCTTGGATATCTCCGAGGCCTTTGTTTTTAAAGAGTTAAATACTATCAAAATGAATACAGCAGTGACTGACGCTGAGACCAGGGAATCAGCAAACAAGGAACCTATTGTTACGATCACTCGTAATAACACCTCTATTACTATTCTCGGTACCGCACACGTTTCCCGTGCCAGTGCGGAAAAAGTCCTTGAGCTGATTCAGACTGGCGAATACGACGCAGTTGCTGTAGAACTCTGTCCGAGTCGACATAACGCCATTATCAATCCAGACTCCCTGGCGCAAATGGATTTATTTAAAGTACTTAAAGATGGCAAGATACCCATGGTATCAGCTAGCCTGGCCTTAGGCGCTTATCAACAGCGTTTAGCCGATCAATTTAACATCAAACCTGGCGCTGAAATGCGTGTCGCCATAGAACAGGCGGAACAAGCCAAGCTACCTGTATTGCTCATTGACCGGGAAATTGGCACCACATTGAAGCGTGTTTATCGAAATATTCCTTGGTGGCGTCGAATGACCTTGGTTTCGGGTTTGGTCGGTAGTGTTCTTAGTCGCGAACAAGTTTCTGAAACCGAAATAGAGAAACTTAAAGAAGGTGACATGTTAGAAACCACCTTTTCCCAATTTGCAGATGAAGCCAAAGATTTGTTTATGCCATTAATCGATGAACGCGATCGTTATATGGCTGCGCATTTGGAAAATGCGACCAACAAAGATTATAAACATGTGTTAGCTGTTGTCGGAGCAGGTCATGTTAAAGGCATGGTAAATTACCTTAACGAAGGTCAACACTTCAGTGAAAAAGTCATTGAAGACCTGGATCAGGTTCCACCACCTAGTATTCTGCCAAAAATCATTCCCTGGGTGATTGTTTTACTTATTTTCACAGGATTTTTTATTGGTTTTTCACGCAGCCCTGACTTGGGCTGGCAACTTGTTACCGACTGGGTATTAATCAATGGTGGTTTAGCCGCTTTAGGTGCACTCATTGCCGGTGCACATTTAATAACTATTGTAGGTGCATTTATTGCGGCACCTATTACATCCTTAAATCCAACTATTGGCGCCGGAATGGTGACAGCCGCCATTGAAATCTTCATGCGAAAACCAACAGTTGGTGATTTTGGTCGCCTCCGCCAGGACACCACCAAGCTCAGTGGTTGGTGGAAAAATCGGGTAACACGTGTATTTCTAGTGTTTATGCTAAGCACATTTGGCTCAGCAGTAGGCACTTATTTGGCAGGCTTTAAGATATTTGGCCAGCTGCACGCGGCTGGCCTCTAAGAGAATTTTCAGTTTCCTGAAAACGACTAACCAACCATTTGGAAAGATACGATTTCAGCATCTTCTAGCATCTCAGCCAAAGATTTTAAGCCTTCAATCCTTGCATAACTGGCGATTTCACTCCAGCCATCTTCACGCATAATGGATTGGTAAGTAAGACTGCTTTCGGGTAAGTGATCAGCATAGTGATCTAAGGTAGCTTCTACTCGGGCAAGCGTCTTGTTATACATACATCACCTCAGTGAAAATCATAAAAGTTCATTCCCTGGCTGAGCCAGTCCAACATTACTTTCCATGTTTCCCACTGTTGCGGATGTTATTATTATTGCTTAAGTAACCGCGAGTTTTTATTTGAGCTAATAGTAGTATGATTCGCAAGTGAATGCTAGTACTTTTACTAATTAAAGTTGGGTTTTTCCCTGAGAATTTCTTATTAATGATTAACAACACTTATTACGAAGCAAAATTTTAACTCTTTGTAAACTATACTAATATGCTTGGTTTTTCTGAATGTTAGGATTTACCTGTATATATAAAAAGGTTCTCCTCCATACCGGTGCTCATACGAAATCCACGATACAATTTAAATCCTGGTAACAAGTTTTTGTACATTGATTGACGATAACCGTGCCCACGACGATTAGTCGGAGAGTGGTTTTCGTATTGCAAATGCTGCTTATCCAAAATACGGAAAACAGCAGGCTCCTGAGGAATATTATCCATACCGGAGGTTATGAAAAACATCATACTACCCTTACTACAAAATTTTGAAATATGTTTAATAAGTGTTTTAAGCTCCTCTACTTCAAGGTAGTCAAACAAATCCCAAAATAAGATCACATCGAAGCGAACATCACTGTCATATTTGAGCAATACATCGACAATATTGAAGGTTTTTCCTGGCCCCGCTATCGAGTCCACATATTCTTGTCGTGATTGATACAAATCCTCAATAAAAATTTTACATCGAAAATTGGAAAAAAAATCCAAATTCATTCCATTAGCTGGACCCATATCGAGAATATTGTATTTTTTGTTTGCTTGAAGTTGAGAAAATAAAACATTTAATGCAAGAAAATTGTATTCACTTCTCGCCTGATCAATCATTCCCTCACTATAAATTCGCTCAGCAGTTACGATTGGCATAAATAGTCTCTATGGCTTTTGATTTCCAACATGTAATTTTTTATCCATGTTAGGTTTTACGTTTTCACGCAATTTCTCAGCAATTGGTGGCAAGTTTGTCATTTTTTGTTTGTGTTCGTTTGTTTCATTGGAAACAGACTTAGCATCCATATCAATACTTCCCTTGAATTTTGCCCCATCTTCCATCACCACTCGAGGAGCTGTAATATTACCTTTTACTCGACCTGTAGCTCGAACTGAGACACGTTTTTCACCATATAAATCACCTTCCAGATTACCCTCAACACAAATTTCTTTGGCATAAATATCCGCCGTAATACGTCCATGTTTACCAACCGTGACATTGTGCTGCTTAAACTCAACCGTGCCATCAACCGTTCCCTGAATAATTACATCTTCCTCGCCCGCAAGTCCGCCAGTGATGCGAATGGATGGACCAATCAGTGCCTGCTCTTTGCCATTACTACTGCTGCTTGTAATAGGTAGCTCGGGTTTGTCGTCAGCTGGGTTTTTCTTCCACATAAGAGTCTCCTTTGACCAGAAGTCATCTATCCGATGATTCACTCCAGTGTGCATTTTTCTTGCCATGGAAAAAAAATGCCCGGTTCTCAGAACCGGGCCTCAACTGAGGATTGGGCGGGGTTAAGATGGTTAACGGTGAGACAGCAAATTTAAACTTAAACCACGGCTTGCATTGGCTTGAGCGTGCATTGCTGTTCCCGCTTTTTGCAAAATTAATGAACGAACCATGTTTGATGATTCTTCTGCATAGTCAGCATCTTCAATTCGACTTCGTGAAGCTGACAAATTTTCGGCTGTTGTTTCAGTACTTCTGATGATTGACTCAAAACGGTTTTGCGTAGCACCAAACGTGGCTCGCGTTGAAGTAACTGAGTCGATAGCGCTATCGATTTGTGAAATAGCATCAACAGCGCCAGTAGTCGTTGAAACATCAGTGGTACTGACAACAGTATTTAGTGCCGGATCTGTTTTCAAATCTGTAGTAGTTACATCAACTCGATTTTCCGCAGTTGAGTTTGGTCCAACCTGAAAACCAAGTGATGTACTTTCTGACAAAACTTTAACACCATTGAACTCAGTACCTTCAGTAACCCGAGTAATTTCTTCTTGAAGTGCCCCAATTTCTGCTTGAATGGACTGACGATCAGAGTCGGATAACGTGCCATTGGCTGCTTGAACCGATAGTTCTCGCATGCGTTGTAAGTTACCTGAGACTTCGTGCAAAGCACCTTCAGCTGTTTGGGCCAATGAAATACCATCCGCGGTATTGCGAACGGCTTGGTAGGAGCCTTGAATTTGTGTTGTAAAACGCGCTGCGATTGCTAGACCAGCAGCATCGTCTTTTGCGCTATTGATTCTTAGACCTGAGCTCAAACGCTGCATAGCTGTTTTTAACTTGGATTCAGACTTATTTAAATTATTAGCTGTATTTAAAAGCGTGTGGTTGCTATTTATTTTAGTGACCATGCCCTTCTATCCTCAATTACGTGTTGCACTGGACTTATTTCGGACAAACAGAGCTTTTTAATGTGATTCCAATCACAATTGTGTGATAAAAATAATAGATTACAGGGAGGGAAACAATAACTTATAGATTTTTGTGGCCACTTACCATTAAGTGGCCACCGAGTTTAATCGTTGACGATCAATTCTAATGTCGGATGATCGTAAGTGCGTGGTTTAATGGCTATTGTGGTGCCTAATTGCCGTTCTACCTGAGTTGATGAAAACATTGCGCGGATCGTTACGGTCAAGGTTTCGGGATCTTTTTCCGTGACCAATACGTGTTGCCGTCCGTGTCGTTGAATGGTTTTTACAATATCACCCACTTTTGCTTCTAACACATCCTCAATGTCCAATGCTTCTAGTAAGACCTTAGGCGTCATCACATCTTGCACCAAGATATCATTTCGTGATCCACCATGTTCATTTAAATAACGAATGGGTTTTTCACCGAGAATATCCGTAGCAGTGATTAAGCCCATAAAACTGTAATA
>JAOUJM010000317.1 GCA_029883265.1 Gammaproteobacteria bacterium | reverse complement strand
TAAGCATTTTTAGGTGATAGGCGTAAACCACGTTCGAGCACGGCAGCGGCTTTATCATATTCTTGTTGCTCATAAAGTGTGGTTGCTTGGTCGTAGAGTCGTATACTAGCTTGTTGCCGCCGATCATAAGAAGATGATTTTTTAGTTTCGATTAAGGCAATAGTATTTTCATCTGCAGGACTACTAGCAGTGGCGTTTTCGTCTAAGCCTTTGTTGGTGTTTTCTGTTGCCTGCTCAAACTCACCACTGACTACCCGCGGGGCATGGCTTGCACAAGCATTTAATAATAGAATAATTGCCGTTAAAAAACTGACGCGTAGTAATAACATTTTTTATAGTCCAAGTCTTAATTTAACCACTGCCTAATACGCTCAATTTTATCACGGATTTTTTTCACTGTCCTGTTGGATTCACAGGGCTGATTGCTTTGCATCCAGTCATATCCTTCGATAACATGGATTTCGATCGCTTCTGCGCAAGACTTATTAGATAGTTCTCCGGTTTCTGGGTCGACATAAACCGTTGAAACATCTTCGCTGGGATTTAACTCCAAGGATTGATATGCCACCGTCGCCATTAATTCCGACCAAATTTCCAAAGCCCCACTACTACCAGTCAAGCCTGCGGGTTGGTTATCATCATTTCCCACCCACAAAACCGCCAAACGATCACCACTAAATCCAGCAAACCAACTATCGCGTAAATCATCGGTGGTGCCGGTTTTACCCGCCACATGAAAATCCTCAGGTAATAATCTGTAAGCTCGCTTACCGGTCCCGGTTTTCATAGCGTGGGCTAAAATCTGATTTAACAAATATACCGGCGCAGGTTTGAATACTTGTTTTATTTCCAAGGGGAAACGTTGAATTAACTCGCCTTGATTATTTGTCACTGCGCGAATCGCTTTCAATTCGCTATAAAATCCACCGCTAGCAAGCACCTGATACGCTTGGATGGTTTCGTAAGGGCTAAGTTCAATCGCACCTAAAATCAGTGATGGCAAAGCAGGAATATCCCGTTCGATACCGGCCAAATGCAAAGTCTCGATAATATTTTCCAAACCTAGCTGCATACCGAGGCGAATTGTTGCAAGGTTATAAGAATTTGCCAGCGCCTGATATAAAGGCACTGGACCATGACTCTGTGCATCATAATTTTTTGGGGCCCAGTCTTTCCAATCGGTTAAAGTCCAATCCATGGGGCTATCATCAATCAGGGTTGCCATATGATAGTCACTGGGTTGACTCAAGGCGGTTAGATAAACAAACGGTTTTAATAAAGAACCAACCGGTCGCTTTGCATCCAAGGCGCGATTAAATCCAGCAGCACCTTGATAACGATCACCGCTCAAGGCAATAATTTCTCCCGTGTTGCTATCAGAAACAATACCTGCACCTTGTAGAAATCCGGGTTCAAAACGACGCTGATTTTCCAACCGTGCGATATGTTTTGTCATGGCAGATTGAATTTGTTTCTGCACGAAGGGATCTAAGCTCGTATAAATATGTAAACCGCTGGTTTCCAAATCCTGTTCTTGATAATCGCGGTGCAATTGACGCTGCACCAATTCCATAAAACCAGGATAAGGACTAATGCCACCCGGTTGATTTCTCGCAATGCCTAAATCTTGCTTGAGTGCCCTAGCCAAACTTAAGTCAGAAATAATACCCTGCTCCGCCAAAACTTTTAATACCACATTACGACGCTCCCGCGCCCGTTGCGGATGACGCCGCGGGTCGTAAAATGAGGGTCCTTTAACAATACCAACGAGCAAAGCAATTTCAGCAGTATTTAACTCTTCCAGTGGTTTCGCAAAATAATACTGACTCCCTAAACCAAAACCATGAATAGCGCGCGCGCCTTGCTGCGCAAGAAAGATTTCGTTGAAATAGGCTTCGAGAATATCGTTTTTTTCATAATGCCATTCTAACTGCAAAGCCATAATGGCCTCATTGGCTTTACGCCACAGGGACTTTTTCTCGCTGAGATAAAAATTCTTCACCAACTGCTGGGTTAGCGTACTACCACCCTGCACGACGCCACCTGCACGAATATTGGCGATAAATGCACGCAATATAGCCGTCGGCGCAATACCTTTATGCTGATAAAAATCGCGGTCTTCCACCGCAATGAGTGTCTTAATCAATAATTCGGGGGTATCCTTAATTCGGATGAGAATTCGATCTTCTTTTATCCTGGGATAAATCCCACCAATCGCAATTGGCTCTAAGCGCACTATTGTCGCTTCAGACTCTGTTTCAACATCACGTAACTCAATGAGACGATTGGCTGAAAAACGCATCAGCAAATGCCTAGGCGCCTCTGAGCCATCGTGGAACTCAAATCCTCGGGTGTAAATGTCGACCCGATCCCCCGTGCGTGAATATTCTCCAGGTCGAACCACTCGTACTACCCGTTGATAACGCAAGGCAGTAATTTCGTCCAATAATTGATCAGTTGTTATATCCTTCTCGGCAAATAATTCCAAAGGACGGGCATATACTTTTGAAGGTATTTCCCATCGTTTGCCCTCAAAATGCGCCCGCACGGTAAAATCCAGATAAATCACATAGAAAATACCCAACAAAACCAAGGCACTCATTAGCCATAAAACTCGCCGGAACCAGACACGGTGTTTTCGTCTCATACCACCTTTATAACTAGAGCCGCCAAGCATCCTATTGATTTTTCGAATAATTTTTGTCAATTTACAAATAATCCTGTGTTATACATAGAGACTTCAATAAAGGATGCAGACGATATACCTTTTTCATAAGCGCTAAAAACTATATAGTATCGGCTTTGTGTTTGATTACAGCATATTTGAACATAGGGAATGATTATGCGCAGAAAATTCATGAGTCAGTTTTTTTCCATTTTTATCTTAGGGCTATATATAAATGTGGGCTGGGCCGCAAGTGATCATCCCCGCGTAAAACTTGAAACTAGCATGGGTGATATTATACTCGAGCTCAATCAAGCCAAAGCACCCATCACCGTGAAGAATTTTCTTGCCTATGTAAATAGCGGTTTTTACGACGGTACAATATTCCATCGAGTCATCCGCAATTTCATGATTCAAGGTGGTGGCTTCTCTGCAGAATATCAACAAAAGAAAACCAATTCACCCATAAAAAACGAAGCTGACAATGGCTTAAAAAATTTCCGCGGCACGATTGCCATGGCACGCACGCCAAATCCTGATTCAGCAACAGCCCAATTTTTCATTAACGTCGTTGACAATGATTTTCTCAACCACCAACGTCCTACACCGCAGCTCTGGGGCTATGCTGTATTTGGAAAAGTGGTTGAAGGAATGGATACAGTGGATAAAATTCGCACGGTACCCACAGGGCCGGGCGGTCCTTTTCCTACCGATGCACCCCAAGTAAAAGTTCTTATCAATAAAGCAACCGTATTAGCCAATTAGATTGAGTTCATGAGTACAATTTTTATTTCGGATATACACTTGTCTGCCAAATCGCCGCAACGCATCAATCAGTTCATTCAATTTATGCGCAGTGAAACGATTCAAGAAGCAGAAACGATCTATATACTGGGTGATTTGTTTGAATACTGGTTAGGTGATGACACGATTGATGAATCCGTAATGCCCATCATCAATGCCATACGACAACAAGTGGATCAAGGTAAATCCATTTATTTTCTCTTTGGTAATCGTGATTTTCTCATCAGTACCAACTTTATCGAGCAGACTGGTTGTCAATTATTAGCTGATCCTGCACGCATTGATTTATATGGAACGCCTGTTCTCATCAGTCATGGCGATTTATTCTGTACCGACGATCACGAATATCAGGCATTCCGTCAACAAGTACGTGACTTCGATTGGCAACAGCATTTTCTCAGCCTGCCCATCGAACAACGGATTGAAATGGCCGAAAAAGCACGCCAGACTAGCCAATCCGAAAGTGCAATGAAAGCTGAAGATATTATGGATGTCAATGCAGCCACCGTTCAAAATTATGCACGTGAAAACCAGACACAAATAATCATTCACGGCCATACCCACCGGCCTTTTATCCATAGCTTTAATATTGATGAAAATGAAGGTATGCGAATTGTATTGGGCGACTGGGGTGACCACGAAAGTTATTTACGAGTCACCGAAAACACCATGGATTTAGTCGATCATCGTTTGTCTTCGGCTGGACAGATGATCAATTAACGAAAGAAAAATCAAGGCGGAAAATGGCTTTACAAATTAACGCTGCTGGTATCACAGATGTTGGTTGCCAGCGAACCAACAATGAAGACGCATTGCTTATTCGCCAAGACCTTGGTGTGTTTGCAGTGGCTGATGGTGTTGGAGGTGCAGCTGCCGGCGAAGTTGCCAGCCATTTGTTCACACAAAGTTGCGAACAAGAATTTGAACAATACTCTGGCTGGAATCAGGACTATGGACCGTTAATTTCCCGTTGTTTTATTAACGCCAACCAAAACATAATTGACCACTCAAAGCAAAATCCTGACACCAAAGGTATGGGGTGTACGGCGGAAGTGCTCACTTTTTTTGAGAACGAATATTTTATTGGCCATGTCGGCGACAGTCGAACCTATTTGGTTCGTGAAAAACAACTCGAACAACTCACCAAAGACCATTCCTTTATTCAAGAACAAATTGATCTTGGTTTAGTCAGTCATGAAGAAGCGAAAACCCATTGGCTACGCAATGCTATTTATCGAGCCGTAGGACACATTGACGAGATCGAAGTCGATGTGTTACGTGGAAAAGTACGCGATGGTGATTTGTTTCTGCTTTGCTCAGACGGCCTGACCGATATGGTCACAGATGACGATATTGAACGCATTTGTAATACCGGTCTACCCATTCAGGCACGTGTGCAACAACTAATCGACCTGGCAAAAGAAAACGGCGGTAAAGACAATGTCACGGTGGTGTTATGTGAAGTTAACGTAGATTCGGTCGGACAACTATTTTCCTCAGTGAAAAATAAACTGTTGGGAAAATAAAATTAGAATTTA
>JAOUJM010000316.1 GCA_029883265.1 Gammaproteobacteria bacterium | reverse complement strand
GCTTTGCTAGTTTCGATCAATTGATAGATTGGTCGAGTAATGCGTCTGGCTTGAAAAACAGCCAATCCTGTCACTAGCAAGCATGTCAATAACAAAATACTTAAGGTCATCTGTCCCAAGTTACGCGCCATGACAAGAATCTCATCCTTGTCGATTTCGCTAATGAGTACCCAATTGACACCCGGCTGTTCAAACAGATGATAAGTACCAACAATTTGACGATCACCCCGTTTGTAATGATCAAAACTAAACTCAAAATAATCACCCAGCATGAGTTGATCCTGCTTCATTTCTTGATTCTCAATCACACGCATATCAATTTTCTTACGCAAAACATCCGTGTCATCCAAACCGCCATTTGAAGGGGTACGTAAAATATGATCGCTACCTACCAAAAAATGTTTTAAGGATGACTGTTCATCTCGGTTTGTCATCAACTGATTAATTCGCATTATTCGGACTTGAATTGCAAATACCCCCATGATGCTTCCATTGTTGTGAAACATGGGAGCCGTTAGAAAGCCAGCCAATTTTTTGTCAGATGGAATATAACGTTCTAGATCAGAAAAAAGAGATCGTCCTGTTTTTAAACTTTCTCGTACACTGGCTGCAAAACGAGTATCAGCGAAAGGACCATCAAAAACATTTGTACCCAAATCAATTTCACGTTCTACGGTATAAAGAATGTTGCCGTCCTGATCAATCAGGAACAAATCATAAACATAATCAAAACGGTTGAGAAAGTTGGTCAGATCTTGTTGCTTTTGATCAACTAATTCTGCCCAATGACGACTTTCAACAAATTCCATAGCAGAACTACCACTACTCGTTAAGCCTGCTCGCAAACTTGCCAAAAACTCAATATTATGCTGACTTTCTGATTGGTAATGTAAATCCATAAAGCGATAATCAAACCAGCCCTTAATAAAGCTTAGCTTTTCCTCTGCGCCTTTTCCTAAATTTTGTGTCGCAGTAGTTATTAAATCTTCCGCTGATTGTCGATAACCAAACCAGGCATTCAAAGACAAAGGCACAATAGCCAATAATAAGAACCAAAGCAGTAAACTATTTTTCAAGCTTAGAAAATGAACGCTTTTATAAGAATCCCGCAGATTCATTTTTTTCCTCTCTCCTAAAATCAATATCCAGGAAAAGCCATAGATATATTTAGCAAATAGTACACATTAAGATGACAAAAAACACATCTATATTGAAAAAACCACGTGCAACATTAAACTTTAGAGTCGAAAGGCTGCTATATTAATTAAGTATCTTCAATTCAAATGAAACAAAGCGCTTTTATATGCCTTCAGTGAATTAAGTACAGTAAGCACAAACAAACGCTACTAAAGGAACATGAATACCTAACTGACATTTTTGGTCGGCAAGCTACATAATGTATAGCCTCAGGTTCAAATTAGCGCAACATTTAAACCTCAATAACCAAGCAACCACAAATTGAGCCATATTTATTCAAGGAATAGAAAATCCATTTAAACAAAAACTATAAAAAACAATCAAGTAAACAAACAAGATAAATACATCCAATTTTAGAATCGGTGTCAAGTTAGCAACAGAATATAATGTATTGATTAATGAAGATTACGAACACGCTCAATTCAGCCTTTAAGCCTTATTTCAGCAACAGTTAAAATGTTCAGGCTACGGAAGTGCATAGATATAACTCGACTGAAAGCCCAGCGGCAGGCCTGAAAACGTATATAACAGTAGAAATAGTGTCCAACTGACCAGAAAGGCAATTGAGTAGGGCAACATCATCGCTGTGACCGTACCAATTCCAGCATCTTTCACATAGCGCTGGCAGTAGACCACCACCAATGGAAAGTACGGCATTAATGGTGTGATGATATTGGTGCTGGAGTCACCCACACGATAGGCCGCTTGCGTAAGGTCCGGCGAAATGCCTAATTGCATCAGCATAGGCACAAAAATGGTGGCGAGTAACCCCCATTTTGCGCTGGACGAACCAACAAATAAATTAATAAAAGCCGTCATAAATACCACGCCAACAATCGTGAGATAAGTCGGCATGGCCAGTGCTTGAAGCGCAGCAGCGCCCTGTAAGGCGAGCAAAACACCCAGGTTAGACTGACCAAATGCATACACAAACTGTGCGATAAAAAACATAATCACCAAATAATAGGCCATCTGTTGCATGGCTTTGGTCATGCCCTCAATCACATCTTTACTGCTTTTGATCGTTCCGGCCACAACACCATAGACATAACCAGGCAGAATAAACAATAGGAAAATCAATGAAACAATCGAGCGCATCATCGGTGCTGTCCCGCTGGTCAGGTCACCGGTTGTATCCCGCCATGGAGAATGATCTGGCCAAGCTGTAATAATCATAATGATCACACCGAACAAAAAGACCAGTCCCGCAGCACGCAATCCTTTTTGCTCGTTTGGCTCAAGCGCCTTCATGGTTGGCAGGTCTTCGAGGCTGCCCGTTAACTGCGTGTTTCTCAGCCGTGGTTCAACAATCTTTTCCGTCACGTACCAGCCCAACCCAATAATCAAAAAAGAAGAAACTGCCGTAAAGAAATAATTATTTAATGGGTTCAACACAACCGTTGGGTCAAGAATTTGAGCACCGGCCTGCGACAAGCCTTGTAGCATTGGGTCCAATGCTGACGGTAAAAAGTTTGCCGAGAACCCCCCTGAGACGCCCGCAAAAGCAGCCGCAATGCCAACCAACGGATGCCGACCCGCTGCATAGAAAATCACGCCACCCAGTGGTATTACCAACACATAACCCGCATCAACCGCTGAGTGACTGACAATGCCCGCGAAAATAACCATCGGCGTGAGTAACCATGACGGCGTCACACTCAGCAGTGAGCGCAAACCAGACTTGATGAAGCCGGAATGTTCCGCAACCCCAATACCCAGCATCGCAACCAACACCACACCCACCGGATGAAAATGTGCAAAATTGGTCACCATCACCGACATAAATTCAGTGATCGCCGCCCCTGATAACAGATTATTGATAACCAAGGGAGCATCGGTACGTGGATCAACCACATTGAAGTTAACGTATGAAAGCAACCACGAGACAACCCAAACCACAAACAACAACACAATAAATAATACCGCTGGGTCCGGCAACTTATTCCCGATGCGCTCAACCGATGCGAGTAGACGTTCAGATAGATGAATATTTACTCTTTGCGATTCGTCAGACACATAAACCCCTATGTAGATTTTAGGAAGCACCATACCATGGCATAAACCTTGGCAACCAACGGTTCACACTGGCACGATACTGCCGCCAATCGTCACCAAACTGCGATTCGAGCCAAGGCTCTTCATGAAGTAATACACGCACATGAAATACAATGGCCAACATAATAGTGTAAACCACAAGCACAGGAGAACTAAAAAGCAAAGACCAGCCTGCCACTAGTAAGAGTACGCCCACATACATTGGGTTTCTCATATAACGATACAACCCAATGACCACCAATCGTTTGGGCGGATCCCAAGGCGCTAGTGTGCCTTTCCCGGCCATATAGAAATCCCGCACGCACCACAACAATAAAACCAGTCCAATTAAAACAACCAATAGGCCAAGCCAAAAGAAATCAAAACGCCAAGGATCTATGGCGGCCAAAATTAATGGCATAATAAATGCCGCAAACCCAGGAAGAATCAAAAAAGCAAACAACGCACGTAAAAACATCATTTCACCTACAACTTGATTTTAAGATTATCAACAAACCAGTCAGAATGAAAAACAAACTCCGCACCCTAATCGAACAACCCGGCATTCATGCCGCACCAGCCGTTTATGATTGTATTGGTGCGATGGTCGCTGAGCAAGCCGGGTTTGATTATCTCTTTTCCAGCGGGTTTGGCATTGCCGCCACACAACTGGGCAAACCCGACTTTGGCTATTTAACCGCTAATGAAATGATTGATGCAGCCAAACGCATTGCGCATAGCGTTTCGATTCCATTAATTGCTGATATGGACACGGGGTATGGCAATCCGTTAAACGTCATTCGCACGGTTGAAGATATCGTGCAAACCGATGTGGCTGGCATTATTCTGGAAGACCAAGTGTGGCCCAAGAAATGCGGTCATTTTGAAGGTAAGAAAATCATTACCGTCGATGAACAAGTAGAAAAAATAAAAGCGGCGGTCTATGCACGCGGTGACTCTGGCCTGGTGATTGTTGGGCGAACTGATGCCCGTGCAATAGAAGGGCTCAATGGCGCCATTAAACGCGGTGAGCGTTATTTAACGGCTGGCGCAGATGTGTTGTTTATTGAAGCACCCCAATCCCGAGAGGAATTAATCACAGTCGCAAAGCATTTTCAGGGCGTGCCGTTATTTGCCAACATCATTGAAGGCGGAAAAACGCCTAACTTAACGCTTAGTGAGTTGGAAGAAATGGGATATAAACTGGTCGCTTACGCGCTATCAGGCTTATTCTCAGCCACGCAAGCCATGATCGAATGCTTTAACACGTTAAAAACAGACGGCAGCACACAGCATATCAATCAAAACCTTTCATTTGAAGACTTCAAAACTATTATCCAAATGAACAAACATACAGCATTAGAAAAACGATTCGGCCTTACAAAAAAGACTGATTAGATGCGCAAAAAAACGGATTAAACCGGTTTTCATAATATTTCGCACGGTTGATTGGCCAGAAGGCTGTCCACTCACATTGGCCCGGTTATATACCCAATTATGGATCACGCGTAAAAGGCACAACACACAAATAGTCTGATCTGGACTCAATTATTTTTGCATCAGCCGAACAAAAAAGTCCCCCTCCAAATTGAAAAAAACGTTTGATGAAAGTAACTTGCCCTTTTGAATTGATTTATTTACCTGGAATGAAGCACCTTGAAAATTTACGTAAAAATATCAAACGAGAACATGTTGTGTTAATTGACGAGATAGACAGATGACGGCCGTTTGGCTTTATTGATAATATGATTTTTTAAGGGGATTCCAAGTAATATGCTTTTTGTGTACACTATGCAATA
>JAOUJM010000315.1 GCA_029883265.1 Gammaproteobacteria bacterium | reverse complement strand
AATTGCTAGTTTTCGCAGATAGTTATTGATGGTATTGGCTTCTATCCCTGCTTGTGATAATTGTTTGTTGAATCCATTTTCATCAACAACGGTGGAACAGTTTGCCGCTTGGTTTTCTATGCGTTTTGCGGGCGCGTGCAAAGACTGATATTCACTGGTGGCCACTACACGATTTCGTGCAAAAGCAAATTCTGATGTTAAAAATAATACCAGCAGAATTAAAATTAAGTTTTTCATAGTTTCAATTCCTATTCACTTAAATCCATAGGCGTGCGTTGATCGATTGTTGTGCTTGGGGTACGGCTTAGATTTTGATTTTCAAAATTCAATCCAACTTCGGTTTTATAATTGAGTACAAATACAATCAAAATAGCACCTAAGGTTACAGCGACCAACCCCGGTGAAGCGGTTTGCAAACTTCCACTGGTTTTACCTTTTTGCTGGCTAATGCTTAGCACATAGGCTGAATCCGTGGTGCGCAATACAAATAACAAACCAGTGTATACAATGAGAAAACCAAAAAATAAAGCAGCGGTTTTTGCGACGGCAAAATCCCAACTGCGTGAAAAAGTTAAAATGACAACAAGACGATTCTCAATACTTAAATCACTGGAGGACAAGGGCGATTGCGCTAGTGCAATGCCATGAGCATAGTTAGAATATTGCATACTCAAACTGACAATAAGCAGCAACAACACAATAAACAGTATAGTTGTGACGACGATAAATAATTGTTTATCTAGCCATGCAGTCCTGTGCTGTTGTTTCATTGTCACATCGGCATGGTTTAATTCATCGTCTAATTTGCCGTTGCTTTGATTAATCGCAGTCAATTGGCTCATAAGTTAACTCTCCAGAAATCCAGAAGCTGAGTATCGTCAGCGGATATGGTTTGTAATCCTGTGCCCGGCCAAGGATTGAGAATATAAAGTTGTTTCATTTCAACTTCATGATGACGCCATGGACTTAAATAATCCATATCGCAGGGTCGATTGCCTGCACATTGTGCCGGCGCGGGATTAATACTTACGTCCAGACCAATGAGTAAAACCGCATGAGCCGTCGAAGCACTAGTGCCATAGAGCGCAACATAAGGCACACCGTTATGTAAATCGGCTAACAATGTTTTAATATCCAAATTATCAGTACCGGGCAATTTGGCTTTTTGCATTTTCTGCCAGCGACCATCACGAAAAACCTCATGCTTAACGCCACTGTGTTGCACCTTGTCTTGATGGGTTAAAGAGATGCCAAGTTGCCGCAAACGTGAAACCAGCTCATTGGCTTTCATACTGGTCTCACCATTTGAATTGGTGAAAGCCTGACTCACAATTTGTGCTTGCGCCACTTGTTGATTTTTCATGGCAAAAATCATTTGTGCCACCGCCGCCCAACACCACAAAGCTTGTTTTTGTTTGGCAATAGGAATGCTATTCGTGTTGACTTTTATAGTGTAAATTTTTTCAGGTGCGTTTTGCCCAATTAAATGATCAACACATAACACACGATTACAGGATGAAGCAGAATTGGGTCCATGGTTTGTTAGTCCACCACTGGCGTATGAAACCACTGCCATGAGTTCATCCTCATAATTACGATTATATTGCAATGGATCTGACGACCAAACTCCACCCACCCAAGGCAACATGCAATTGGCGGCGTTGAGGTTTTGTGCGGCGTAGCGTAATTCACGCATACGCGGCACTTTTAGGCCCAGGCCATCGCAATAATCTTCAGCGGACTCGTAGTTCATACGAATAGGCGATAAGGGACCAAAACAAAGCTCACCGATTTGAGTGCCATTGCAACTGGAAGAATTATTCATGTTGATGTGATTACATTGTTGTATCCAGCGTTGTTTTCTAAATTCATTATCACGCTTTTCCGATTCGTTCAACGGACGCTTTCGCAACCAAGCACAAGTTTGAATTGCTTGTGCATTCGCGGCGGGGCCGAATTGAAGCCGAGGTTCATCTGCGAATAAATCATGCTGCATCAGTACTAAACATAAAAACACAAAAACTAGTTGTTTAATCACGAGTATTTCTCCCGTTTTTTCTTTGTTTATCGGATCGTTGTGTTGAAAGAAAACTTAAATTCAAAGCGAATTAAGTGCCGGTTTGCCAGGAATTTGTTAAGCAATAGCAATAGTGATTGAAAATACGCTCAGATATAAAGCGTTTTGTCGATTTTAATACCACGCCTTGGGTGGACAAACAGCAATCTGGTTCGATTTGCTGGAAACGTAGAAATCAGGGTGTCAGAGTGTATTAGAAGGGTCAATGATTCAAATGTTTAAAATTCATTGCAGACACACTAGGATAGGGTGATAGCAGTGAGTAGTGGACAGCAAATGTTTTGTTGAGTGGATTGAATATGCGTAGTTACAAGCAAAATCTACACTAGACAAATGTTTGCTAGTGAGCCATTCACAATCCTGTTAAAGTGACGGCTATAATCGGATTTCATTGGATAGGTCATATGACTATCTGTTGGGAAAATAGTAAAGATCTCACTAGGCATGAACACACTTTATGAAAAAAGTCACCATACTCGTCGATGCGCAAAACATCTACTACACCACTAAGCAGGCTTATAATTGCAGTTTTGATTATAATGAATTTTGGGCCATGGCTACTGCCGGGCGCGAAGTTTTTAAAGCCATTGCTTACTCTTGTCATCGCGGCGATCAAAAACAACATGAGTTTCAAAATATTTTACGGGCGATAGGTTTTGAAGTGAAGTTGAAACCCTATATCCAGCGCATCGATGGTTCAGCCAAATGTGATTGGGATGTTGGTATCACAATAGACGCCATGGAATGCGCGGCACAAACCGATGTGCTAGTTTTAGTCACCGGCGATGGCGATTTTGATTTACTCGCAGACAAAATAAAAAATAACTACCACACCGAAGTAGAAATCTATGGGGTACCGCAACTAACCGCCGCATCCCTAGTGCGCGCCGCAACAAAATTTATTCCCATCGAAAAACAATTATTACTAAACAAACGAAAACGCTAGAAAGTGGGGTTAGATATAATCATTTGCTAATATTAGAAAAACTGCTACCTCATAGCTTTGGTTCACCACCGGCAAATAAACAAACCAGTGGTTTGCTTGGGTGCATGAACAGGCAAGCAGAGCAGTAAGAATCATAAAAACAAAGCACCACAAAGTAGTAGCTCATGTGGTTTTGCAAATAGTACTATGACAATTCAAATCAAAGTTTATTTTTTTATTGCAAGCGAGCACAATATATTCAAAAATCAGTTTTTAGTAAAAATTCAAGGTAACAATTTTCATTGATAATGATCACAAATATTTCAGCTAGTTTTTTAGCATTGTTTAAGATTTATGCAAAAAGGAGTTTCAAATGTCTGTCGTATCAATTTGTATCGATGTTGCCGATGTTAAACAAGCAACTCAATTTTATACACAGGTGCTTGAGTGTACAATCAAGCAAGAAAAAGCAGATAGCACCGAGCTGCAAGTGGAAAATTCAACGGTTTATTTAATTCAAAAAGAAGAAAACTCAAATCCTTTAGTCAAAGGCACCGCAAGCAGAATTTATCAGCGCCATTGGACGCCGGTGCATTTGGATTTTCACGTAGATAATATTGAACAGGCCATTACATTAGTCACAGAATTCGGTGGTGAAGTCGAAGAGCAACAATCCGGTGACTGGGGCAGCGCAGCATTTTGCGCAGATCCATTTGGCAATGGTTTTTGTTTGATAAAAATTAATTGAGATTGGTTTTATCGTGTGTGGTTGGGTTGGATCATAGCTTTTACGTATATTAGAAAAAACTGTGCTCTGACCCCACTTATTCGGGTATTGGTAGTTTGATGGTGAATTGGGTGCCTTTGCCTAATTCACTTTTGATTTCGATTGTACCTTTAAGCGACTCAATCACATGTTTTACAATCGCTAATCCCATGCCAATACCACCGAACTTGCGCGTTGAGCACTCATCGATTTGACGAAAAGGTTCGTAGATTTTGTTTAAGGTATTGGCGCTCATGCCAATACCTTGATCTTCTACTTTGATGGCCAGCCAGGTGCCTTTTTCTGTGGCGATATCATAACAAGATACCGCTATGTCACTATCGTTTGAGAACTTAATAGCATTATCAACGATATTGCTAATGACAAGACCCATATAAACCGGTTCAGTAAGAAATTCTTCATGTGTTGAATGAAAATCATAATGTAATTTGCCGGTCCATGATGGCGAATATTTTTGAACGTTTTGGCAGCTGTTTTCGATCAAATGGCGCAAGTTAACCATGGACAAATCACTAACCGTTTTACGATCTGTGATGTCAACAAACTGTAAAATGCTTTCGACAATGCGTAATAGCATTTTTCCCGAATGGTGAATATTTTTTACTTCATCGCGTTCCACGGCTTCTTGATTATCAATCCTGTCTAGGACCAACTCGGATAAGCCGAGTATGCCATTTAGCGGTGTTCGTAACTCATGACTCACCATGTTGAGGAAATTAAGTTTTATTTCATCAGCAGCAATGACTTTTTCATAAGATAATTCCAGTTGTTTTTGCACAGCCTTGCGCCGTTCGATTTCTTTTTCTAGTTTGATTTGGCTGCGCATGAGATCCGCATTGACGGACACATGGCTCGCCGAAATTTCAGACATGCGATTATTGGATTGCACAATCATCTTGGCTACTTCGCCGCTAAACAGTCCAACCGCCAGCAAGACCATATAAAGCAACATATTGGCTTCCGACAATACGGGTTTCGCATAAAGCACACCAAGAATGAACACAATAAATATAGCGGCTACCGTTACAAAATAACTGCGTTGACGTTGCAATAAGGCAATTGAATACATAATTGGTAAAATCATTAAATAGAAAAAAGGATCGACCATGCTATTGCTATGATAGCCTAAGTTGGCGAGCAATAGCATCTCAAACAGATATGATATCCACCAGGTTTTGGTCAATGTCGATCCGAAAAAATACAGCACAAGGTTAACGATTTGAAAAATAATCAGTACCCATAGGCTTAGATA
>JAOUJM010000314.1 GCA_029883265.1 Gammaproteobacteria bacterium | reverse complement strand
AATTGAATGCTGACCCGTTTTATTTGTCGGATAGACTTTGCGAAAGAAAGAATGCAAAAAAATCTACATATATGATTCTAGTGTTGTATTCATTGCTACAAAATGCTTTGGTTATGACCCGTCTGAATGTTTGTATTTCTATTTGTCGAAATAAGGTGAGATTTATTGTATGTTAGAATTTAGTCTGATGAATAATATTCAGTTTGAAAGCGTGATATGTTTATTAGCGTGCTAGATCTTTTTAAAATTGGCATTGGTCCGTCGAGTTCCCATACGCTCGGCCCTATGACTGCAGCGTTTGACTTTATTAATCAAATAAAAAAACAGAAAATAATAGAAGCAACAAACAAAAAATTATTAGTTCGATGCACGCTGAAAGGCTCTTTGGCATTTACTGGTAAAGGCCATTCGACTGATCGTGCCGTAGCTTTAGGCTTGCATGGCTATTTGCCAATCAATCTTGTCGATAAGGATGTTGCCGCAGTAGTAGAACAGATCTGGGCGAGTGATACTATTCAACTAAGCGAAAATGCCAAGGTTTTATTTAGTGCCAATGAACATATTATTTTTGATAAAGCAGATGCTTTACCGCAGCATCCTAATGCAATGATATTTGATCTGTTTGATAATGAGAAAAAAATCTTATTTTCAGAAACATATTTCTCAATTGGTGGCGGATTCATTTGTGCGTTGGCCGAGATCGAACAGTTGCAAGCGCCGCTGAAAATGGAGCCATCAACTTCATGTAAATATCCATTTGATTCAGCAACCACCATGCTGCAAATGGCTGATAAAAATAAATTGTCGATATCACAGATGAAATTGCTTAATGAGCTTGAACATTTGTCGGAAAAAGAATTGTTTAGCGGTATGGATAAAATCTGGCAATCCATGCAACACAGCATAACAAAAGGCCTAACAACAGAGGGTCAGTTGCCGGGCGGATTGGGAATAATGCGACGTGCAAAAGCGCTTTATGATGATCTAATTAAAAATCCGCAGCAAGTAAATTTAAATGATTGGTTGTGTGCATATGCCATGGCGGTCAATGAAGAGAATGCAGCGGGCCATATGGTGGTGACTGCGCCCACCAATGGTGCTGCGGGAGTAATACCAGCGGTGTTGTATTATTTTGTCACACATGAAAATGGTAGTATCGAACAAGTGCGTGAATTTCTGCTTACGGCAAGTGCAATCGGTGGTTTAATTAAACATCGAAGTTCAATTTCTGGTGCAGAAGTAGGATGCCAAGGTGAGGTCGGTTCAGCCGCAGCTATGGCCGCTGCTGCTTTGTGTGCAGTGAAGGGTGGCACAGCGCAGCAAGTAGAGAATGCTGCCGAGATCGCGTTAGAGCATCATTTGGGTATGACTTGTGATCCAGTGAGAGGTTTGGTTCAAGTGCCATGTATTGAGCGTAATGGATTCGGTGCCATAAAAGCCTATACCGCAGCATCGTTAGCACTTCGTGGTAGCGGAGTGCATTTTATGCCTTTGGATAATTGCATTGAAGCAATGAAACAAACCGGATTGGAAATGTCCCACAAATATAAAGAAACATCTCTAGGTGGACTAGCCGTGAGCATTACTGAGTGTTAATGCTTGAAAAAGATTTTTTTGTTTGATTGCTCGGTGAAGTCTATTATTGAACTCTCGTATCTGAGATTTTTTATTCAAAGATAAAGAAATCACATTGATTAGTTAAATCCCTAGTGTGCATCTTTACTAGATCTTTTTTCTCTGGAAATTTGTATAAAGGTACGACCATGTTGCCTCCTACTTTTACAGAGTAATCTTCACGATTCTTGAACAAAACAAAATCTATTCTTTTATACCTATTATCTAATTTACCAATAGCTAGGATACATGCAAACTCATTAAAATCCAGAACTCCTACTTGTTCCAATTCTAAACTTTTAAGATGTTTCTCAAATAACTCTGAAACAATTATTGCTGGAAAATTCGTGCCCCATATAGTGTTTCCAGCTTCTTTTTCTCTATTGTTAAGCTTAAGAAAGACTTGCATTACCCATTGACAGGCGCCATCCTCACGCTTTAAATTCGCAACATGTTCACAATAATAGCGAAAATCTTTATTCGCATTGGCATTTTCAGCATGGGAGCTATCACTGCCAAAGATTGAAAAAATATAAAAAACAAGAGTTAGCATCAACGATGTAGTGCAGTAGCTAGGTTGATTATTTATATCCAAATTGTCTCCCCCTTATTTATTTTTGATAATACCAAAGGGGTATCCAACCGCCAACCAATATGGACTTGATAAATCCTCTAATTGGATTAGGTTGGCGAGGGTTGTAAGGTTTCGCTATGTCCAAAATAGTTTTGGACCGCTTTTTATTCGCCGCTAACTGTTTTAGTAACTTGTTTGTAATACTTTGTGGTAACAACTCATAGGAAAAAATCATTAAGGCAAGAACTCGAGTTCAGAAATACAAATATCGTCCCATTTTACACCCTTATATATTTCATCGATTCGTAATGATACTTCATTGTATTCATCTCTAAACCCCGTTTCATTTTTATTGACAAACTGAAACGGTTGATCCAATTGTAATATTTGAATTTGTTCAGTATCCTCCATATGTAATTTCTGTGTATACACTTTTTCATCTTTTTCAATATTCAAAGTAATTGTTTTTGGGCGAGAGTTTTGCTGGTGTAAACGTTTGGATTTTGCAAAACCCGTTTGAATGGCAACACGTTTGTATATTGATACTTTTTCTGATATGGGCTTTAACAAAAACTTTGGGCATTTAAGCGCATTTGGCTGCACACACCAAGCTGTCTTGGCTGAATGATCTGAAAGAAATCGCCATTGATAATCTTTATAGTTCAAATTAGAATAGCAGGCTTCGCCGAATGTTTTATATTCTTCCAAAGATAAGTTACCGATTTCCATCGCTAGATTTGAAAACCATTTAACACGTAAATGGTTATCTGAACTTGGCTTATAATTTAGTTTACGGTAGATCGCTTCGCCATTTTGTATCTTAACCCAGCCCTCAGGAAAAAACCGAATTTTGTCTGAAGCATCTTCTGGGAAAATAAACCGTGCTTCAAAGTCTTTTACGGTTCCCTCTTTCCAAGTATTTGCTGTAGAGGTGATATACTCAAAAAATCTGCTACCATTGGTGATGCGACCATACGACCAATATTCGTCGATAAAATACCAAGGCGCAGTGAATTTTATCGACAAATCAATAGTTTCATTGGGCTTCAGTGATTTCTCAAAAACAAGCCATAATAGAATAGGTTTTGTCGGTGATGACTCTGTTTCATTGTCATTGGCCCAGTCGATCAGCCGTGACTGCATTTCATCTTGTGTGTACGCGATGATAGGCGCAGAAAAATTAGATTGATCATAGGAAAACAAACGAGCCAATTTTTTTACAGGCACTTCATTAATCGTTATTCTTGGTTCTTGGTCAAAATACTTGCCTGGTGCATACCCACCCGATTTATTATCATAAAGAACCTGCCAAAAGGTTATCTGTGGAAAAGCAAATGTTACCAATTTAGGCTTGTCACTCGTATTTTTGAATTCAAACAACCCTGAAAATTTTACACGCTGATCGACGATGAATTGTAAACGCTCCTTTTCAAGAGAAATATCGTTGTCTTCAATAACATTAAGTATGGATCCTACACCAACGATTTCCCCACGATCATAGCCACCAAAATTTGCGTTAGCAATCGAAGATGTAGCGACAAGAATAAAACCGAAAAAAAGGCATATACAGTTAATATTTTTTAAAATAAACATTTTATCTAATACCTTTCATAATTAGCTTTATGCAACATCTCCAGCAGAATTATGGATTTCTATGTAACAGCCCAATACTTTGGTAGCTTCGTCTGTACAAGCTCAAATTGACTAAGGCAGCAAATCTGCAAATATTTCTTGCGCAAAGGGGCTAGAATAATGCTGCGCCGATTTTTTGGTGTAGACTCATATTGAATAACGGTTAACAGACTTAGTTCTAGCATATGACCGCAATACACATATTAAAGACTCAAGTACTATTTTAGTCTTCACCAAGAAGGCATAGTTTTTCATAAATTCGTTGTTAATGTAAGAATGAAAATTAGGTCGTGCAACCTAATTACATTATCAAGTGATTATAAATGTTTCAGTTTTAATGGGGTGACCGGCTGCTTATTAAAAACTACACAGCTATCCATATGTTTTTATGCAAGTTTTCGTCTAGAGTTGCTCACTAACATATTTGAATTCATTATTACATTTTGTATGAGCTACCCCAGTGGTCAACTGCAACCACTTCTGCCTGACAACAAACATGTAACTCGTTCTATAGATTAATCACTGTTTGCCTGTGTTAGAAAACGATTTGCTTTGCTTGAATTGGGTGAAAGATAGTTGTTTATGGTTCGTATGGGTGCCTTGGTAACTGCGCAGTAAAAAATTATTTTGTGACAATTCTGTGATATTGTAACGCTATTTTTAAAACAACAAGCAAAAACAATCAATGGAAATGAAATAAAAACAAAATGGCACCCAGTTTAGAAATACTAATTCACCGATGTGCGCTTAATGATGAAAAGGCACTGAATCTACTATACCAGCAAAGCTCAGGGAAGTTGTATGCGCTTTTGCTCCGCATGCTGTCACGAAAAGATATTGCAAGCTGACATGAGTGTCCAGGTAACGACTTTTGCCCTTTTGAATGAGTAAAAGCCCTTGGAAAGTCTGAAAGAGTTTACGGGCTACCTGTGATTACGCGAAGACGACAGGGGAATGAAAAATTCGGTTTGCATTCTAAGTCTGCAAAAAACAGGGATTGATTTATCTTGGAAATTAAACCCTCTGCGGTTTTAGTTTTTCGAAAAGACGAAAGACAAGCCACCGCTACACCAATTAATTTTCAATTTGAATGTGCTAAAAGTACAGGTTACATACTCTCATCCGTCACAACCGTTTTAAAGCGACCACGGTAACAAAATATCTGGCCGAGTAAAGGGTGCGTGAGACGAAAATTCATTTGGAAACTGTCTTCTGATATGGCGCTCTCTACAATGCTGGTGTGGCCGAGCAACAT
>JAOUJM010000071.1 GCA_029883265.1 Gammaproteobacteria bacterium | reverse complement strand
TATGACAATTTTTGACTATCACTAATGATGATTTATCCCGACTTAATACAAAATAATATGCATCAGCAGCATCTGGAGTTACATCAAGGCTTGCTACCTAAGTTAAAAAACCAAGGTTTGTTAACCAATAAACAAATCTCATGCGCACCTATGCTTCAATTGCAATTCCCATTGTGCAACACATCACCGAACATCATCGAGAAATTTTTCTAAATATATCCCACTCATGTCATTTCAAAATTTCATGCAAAAGCCGATGTTATTTTTCAATTTAAACTCAGCTTCAATTCACAGTTGATTCATTTTTTCATAACAAACTATTCACACAATAAAAACATATGGGGAACTTTTGTAAAATTACTATTGGAGATTTTTATGAAAAAACATTCGTTGATATTATTTTTTCTATTAGTCGGCTTTTTTATGCTTAGCACCAGCCATGCAGATACACCAAAAAGCCTGGATAGTACACATGGTCATGGAATTAACGTTAGTGGAAAAATCAATTTATTCCGTGTTCAAGAAAAAGGTTTGGAACTCGGTGCCAAGGATAATTTTCTTGACGCAGAAATTCTCGTGACTTTGGATTCTCATCCAGGGCAAGTTTTTGGCATTGCCCTACACGAGATTGACCCAGCTAAACAAGCAATGGTGGAAACTATACGCGCCGCCTATCTCAATGGTGCGCCAGTCACTATTCAACATCGCAGAGATGTTGGCAAAACTAATTTTCGCATAATATGGGTTCAATTGGGTGGAAATTCGGCAGTCGCAAGCAATTAAATCTCAGGCACTGCTTCTCTCACACTTAGGAGAAGCAGTGCTTTATTAAGCATTGTTCTTAAACTCATCTAGTCAACACTCATTTCTACAGTCGTTTTTTCTTCCTGCTTGTTTAAGTTATTGCTGCGTTTGCGCAAAACCATAGGCAAACCATTTTTGGGTCGCAAGGTGATGGCGAGTTTTTCTTCAACTTTTGCGTCTGCGGCTAGTTGCACATCAAAACGTTGCGCAATCATGGCAATTATTAAAGGCCCTTCCATCATAGCCATGGCGCTGCCAATACACGCTCGTGGACCTGCGCCGAAGGGGATATGCGCATAACGCTGGATTGTATTGCGTTGATCGCCAAGAAAACGCTCGGGTTTAAAACTTTCGGCTTGAGGCCACACCGCTGGATGATGCTGTACATTGCGAATATTGCCAATAACAAACGCGCCTTTGGGAATCTCATAACCATTTAAACTTGTAGCTTGCGACACTTTGCGCAATAACACTACGGCTGGTGGATACAAACGAATAGTCTCTTCAAATACAGCGCGGGTATAAACCAGTTTTTCAATATCTTCAATACGTGGTAAACGATCAGTTAACACACTATCAACTTCTTGTTGTAATTTTTGCATAGCCTCGGGATGTTGCGATAATAAATACCACGTCCATGACAGCGCATGTGCGGTGGTTTCATGACCTGCGCTAAAAAAAGTGATGGCTTCATCAATGATGGCCCGCTCACTCATAAATTTCCCAGTCTCGGGGTCCCGTGCATTAATCAGTAAATCCAGCAAATCACCCTGCTTGTCTATTTGCATTCTGCGTTGATAAATAAAACTCGCGATAATAGAACGTAAACGTTTTAATACCTGATTAAATTTTCGATTGGTCCGTGTCGGCACCCACAATGGCAAAGCCAAGGGATTGAAAAATTGTTTTTGGCAATAGGTCAATGCAGTTTCCATATCTTGGCGCAACTGCGGCACGGTTTGTTTAACGCTAGAGCTAAACATGCATTGGGTGATTATTTCCAAAGTGATTTTGGTCATTTCTTCGTTAATATCAACAACAGCATCGCTATCGAAACCTTCCCATTGGGACATCATCTCCCGGGTCGCTTTGAGCATGCTTGGATACATTTGACCAATGCTTTGACGATGAAACATGGGCTGTATGGTGCGGCGTTGTTTCTTCCAGAAACCACCACGGCTGGTCAATAAACCTTGCCCTAACAACAACGCCAGTCCACGTGGATTATCCGGTTCATAGGCTTTTATGAATACATCCTGCTGTTTTACTAATATGTCCTCGATTAAAGAGGGATGACTTAAGAGTATCAAATCTTTCATTCCTAATTTGATATGCACAATATCGCCATATTGCTCAAAACACTGAGTCATAAAGGCATAAAAATCTTGTTTCACTTGCGGCAAATGCCCGAGAAAGCCTTTATAAGGCGGCATAGGAATGGTTTTGTTCATTAACGACTCCTTGTCGTGAACACAGGATTGAAAAAACTACAATTGAAAAAAGAAAACGGCTTGCTTTGTTTGAACACTAGAGAAACAAGTTTAGCAAATTTTTTTCGTTATGTTTATGCATAAACAACGGGGCTCGCTGATGTAATACTCAAGGGATTGATTATTGAACCCAGCATAAAAACTGCTTGAAAAACCTTGATTCAACCAATATTTACACAAGCGGGCAAGCATGTCTTGTAGGAAAAACTCTCACTTTGGCAAATGATTTAAAAAGCGTCAGGTTTTGATATGAAAAAAATGAAATCTTATTAGACATCAACCCAGCAGAATAGAGCATCAATATACTTTTGTATGTTTTAGAATAATATCTATTCACAAAAACCCTTATGACTGGCTAAATCAGTAGGGGTAATTTTTAGGCTTTGTCTATTTATACACAAACCTTGGGTTAGTGACAACACGCAAAAGGTTGCTAACACAAACAATAGCTCTCACGTTATAAAATCAAAACCGTTGCCTCAGATAGGCTTGTGTTTTTGCTTGTTATGAAATCGTAACTTATTAACTATACAAAGACAGGTTTACAAATATAGTTGCAGTGAATCAACTAATTCTCCCGCTGAAACGATGGCCAGGCGGCTTTGAGGTAGAGGATCATGGACCAAAGCGTTAAAGCGGCAGCAACATAAAGCAAGACCATGCCGGTTTCGAAGGTGGGAAATTCATATCCGGATTCTTTGGAAATTACCAAGGGATCGCGGTAGAGTAAAAGTAATAAAGCTAGCATTTGCACCGTGGTTTTAATTTTACCCATGGTTGATACAGCAACCGCACCGCGTTCACCGAGTTCGGCCATCCATTCACGCAAAGAAGAAACGGCAATTTCACGTCCGACAATAATAATCGCAGGAATCGCCATGTAGAGTTTAGGGTTAAATTCCACCAACATAATTAATGCCGCTGCAACCATGAGTTTATCCGCCACCGGATCGAGAAACGCACCAAACGCGGAGGTTTGATTCCATTTGCGCGCCAAATATCCGTCGAGCCAGTCGGTCAAAGCAGCGAGAAGAAATACGAATGCGGTCAATTCATTTGCCCAGCGAAACGGCAAATAAAACAAAACCACAAATACGGGAATCAAGCCAATGCGGCCCCATGTGAGGATATTAGGTATATTCATGCTCATTCTGCGTGAAAATAATCGTATATTTTCTGTGCAAGCTCCTTACTTATGCCTTTGGTGCGTGCAATGTCTTCAACACCTGCACGACTTATTCCTTGTAAACCGCCAAATTGGCGTAATAATTCCTGCCGACGCTTTGGCCCAAGCCCGGGAATTTCTTCCAGTGTCGAGGTTTCGCGTTTTTTGCCTCGACGGGTACGATGGCCGGTAATTGCAAAGCGATGAGCTTCATCGCGTACTTGCTGTATCAAATGTAATGCCGGAGAACTAGCAGGCAGTATAAAGGCCTGGGGCTGACCACTCAAGAACAAGGTTTCCATACCGGGTTTACGATCTGGGCCTTTGGCCACTCCCACCATGAGCACGCCTTCCACTTGCAACTCGCGTAATACATTCTCGGCTTGTTTTAATTGGCCTTTACCGCCATCAATCAGCAAAATATCCGGCAATTTACCTTCACCTTGTTTGATTTTTTTATAACGTCGCGTAAGCGCCTGATACATGGCTGCATAGTCATCGCCGGGCGTGATGTCTTTAATATTAAAACGGCGATAATCGGATTTTACCGCTCCGCTTTGATCGAACACCACACACGAAGCTACGGTTTCTTCGCCCATAGTATGGCTGATATCAAAACATTCCAAGCGCATCGGTGGCTCATCCAGATTCAATGCATCTTGTAGCGCTTCAAAACGGGCGAGCAAGGTTGCTTTACCTTGTAAATGAATTTGTAAGGCAATATTCGCATTGTTCTGCGCCATGGCTATCCAACGTGCGCGCTCACCGCGTAATTTGTCACTAATGGCAATTTTTCGCCCGGCTTGTTCAGTCAGTACCGAACACAACCAGTCTTTGTCATCGGGTTCAATATTCACTAATAATTCATCCGGCAACATTTGTGAATTGTTTTTTCCTAGATAATGTTGCGCAATAAACGCGGACAATAATTCATGGCTGGTTTCAGCATTCCCGGCTTTGGGATAAAATACTTTATTCCCCAGATTGTGACCACCACGAATCATGAATAATTGCACACACACCACTTCACCTTGATTCACAACGGCGATCACGTCCAGATTATTTTGCTGATCGCCACTGACGTATTGACGTTCTTGCACTTTTCGTAATGCCGCAATTTGATCGCGAAACACCGCCGCTTTTTCATAATCCATTTGATCCGAAGCGTGCTGCATTTGATCGGCCAATTCATTGAGCACATCATTATTTTTTCCGCTCAAAAACATAATGGCATGACGCACTTGTTCGGCATAATCTTTTTCACTAATCAGTTCAACACAAGGCGCGGAACAGCGTTTGATTTGATATTGCAAACAAGGTCGTGAACGATTCTTAAAAAAACTATCCTCGCATTGGCGCACCGGAAATATTTTTTGCAACAAGTTTAAACTTTCACGAGCCGAGCTAGAATTGGGGTATGGTCCAAAAAACTGCCCTTCTTCACGTCTTGCGCCTCGATAATAAGATAAGCGCGGATAGGTTTGCTGAGAGGACAAATAAATATAAGGATAACTTTTGTCATCACGGTAGGTGATATTGTAAAATGGTTTCAGTGATTTGATTAAATTTGCTTCGAGAATTAACGCTTCGTTTTCCGTGTGTGTTACTGTAGTTTCAATGGCACGAATTTGCGTTACCATAACTTGAGTTTTTGTTGTTTGATCGCTACGGGCAAAATAACTGGAGACACGTTTTTTTAAATTTTTCGCCTTGCCTACATAAATCACATCGCCTTTTTCATTCAGCATGCGATACACGCCAGGCATACCGGTTAATGTCGCGAGAAAGGTTTTGTAGTCGAAAGGATGTTTTGTATCTGTCATAAAAAAGAGTTACCGCAGTACCCATGTAAATGCTGCATCTCGCCTAGCAAGGCCACCTATGTTTGTTAACACGAGCAAAGAAACATATTCAACAATAAAACTCTCGGTTGTTTGCTGCAAAAAACGCAAGTCCCCAATCTCTGATCTTTTTCAGAACACTCAAGCAAGTTTGCGATAACAGGCTTCGCCTTGACATAGGTAACTGCGCGTCCCGGCTGCCCATAGGGGTTTAACAACACGTTGTTTCCTGATCTCCGATTGCGTTAATCACACCTCGATCTCCGCCAAACAATCCACCACTGAGTCAAACACATCATGAAACATTTTTTCGGTTAAGCGTTTGGTTTGGGTGTTATAGCGACTGCAATGATAGGAGTCCACGAGTTTTAAACCATTGGGCAATTCGTGCAATACATTATGCGCAAATTTATATTGGCTAAGTTTCAAACCCAAAGTTCGTAACACGGCATTATGCGCAATACTGCCTAAAGCCAATAACACACTACCCTGTTTCAAATCAGCTAGTTCTTTTTGTAAATAGGGATTACAGGTGCGCGCTTCTTCCGTTGTCGGTTTGTTTTCCGGGGGTAAACATTTCACCGCATTGGTAATACGACAGTTTTTGAGTTTTAAACCATCGTCTGCGGAAATTGATTCCGCGCGGTTGCTAAATCCGTAAGCATAAAGTGTCTCATACAATAATACGCCAGCATAATCGCCAGTGAAAGGCCGCCCAGTGCGGTTGGCGCCATGCATACCCGGCGCTAAGCCAATTATTAGAAATGTCGCCTTGGGATCACCAAAAGGCAAAACTGGGCGTGCATGATAATCGGGATGAGTTTTGCGTACTTGTTTTAAAAAATCACGCAAACGTGGACATTTTTTACATTCTAAAAGTTGTTGCGACATTAATGCTTACTACCTGTGTTTCAAATTGATCAGCGACGGTCTTTGTCTTCAACACTTAGCTCGTCATCATTGGATAAGTCGGCGAGTTGCGCCGCGTTTTGTTCCCAGTTTTTCCCATCAAAGGCTTCGATTTCCACGGCTTTTATTGTGCCCTCGTCTAAACAACGTAGATTAACACTGAATCCATCGGGATTGGATCGAGGGATGTAATAGGATTTTATGCCGCAGTGTTTACAAAAAAGATGTTTTGCTTCGCCTGTATCGAAAGTATAACAGTTTAAGTCTTGATCACCGCAAAGCAAATGGAAGCGTGAAGCAGGCACGATTAAATGCAAATAGCCGCTTTTGCTGCAAATCGAGCAATTACATTCTTGAACCACCACCCGCGTCGGTGCCCGCAATTCAAATCGTACCGCACCACAATGGCAACCACCACTATGTTTAACTAATTGTTGCATAGGCAATGTTTCCTTGAGTTCTGCCATGATTCCATGACAAAGATTGAATTTCTGTTATGATACCTAGCAAATTGATCAGTGTAAAAAAGTGATCAAATTAGTCAGGAACAGAACCAAGCAGCACCAACGCGTGGAGGGCGTTATGAGCGAGAATATAGATTCCATTCTACACGAAGATCGTCAGTTTCCCCCATCGGATACGTTTGTCAAACAAGCGGAAATAAAAGCCGCAGATTTACAGGCTTTATATGATTTTGCAGAAAAAGATTATGAAGGCTTTTGGGAACAGCAAGCCCGAGATTATTTAGACTGGCATGTACCATTTAAATCGGTTTTAGACAGCAGTAATGCCCCGCATTTCAAATGGTTTAAAGATGGCGAAATCAACGTCAGTTATAACTGCATTGATCGTCACCTCACCTTACACGCCGATAAAACCGCGATTATATTTGAAGGCGAGAACGGCGATGTGATGGAAATCACCTACGATGTTTTGCATAAAGCCGTCTGTCAATTCGCCAATGCATTAAAAGCCAATGGTATTAGAAAAGGTGATCGTGTCGTAATATACATGCCCATGACAGCCGAAGCCGTGGTTGCTATGCAGGCCTGCGCACGTATCGGTGCGGTGCATTCCGTGGTGTTTGGTGGTTTCTCAGCTGAATCTTTAAAAGATCGTATCGAAGACGCTGGTGCAAAAATGTTGATAACTGCTGATGGTGGTTTTCGTGGCGGGAAAATTGTCGAACTCAAAGCCGCCGCCGATAAAGCACTTGCCTCCGGTTGTCCGACGATTGAAAAAGTTGTCGTGCTTATGCGCACCAACCATGGCGTGAAAATGAAAACCGGACGTGATGCCTGGTGGCACGAAATGATTGTTGGTTGCGATATTGTTTGCGAACCCGAGTGGGTCGAATCAGAACATCCATTGTTTTTGCTTTACACCTCCGGCTCCACGGGCAAACCCAAAGGCATTCAGCATTCATCAGGTGGTTATTTGCTCGGTGCGGCTACCACCATGAATTGGGTCTTTGATATTCGTGAAGATGATGTGTATTGGTGTACCGCCGATGTCGGTTGGATCACTGGCCATAGTTATGTCACTTATGGACCACTGGCCGCAGGTGGCACTATGTTAATTTACGAAGGCGCACCAACTGTGCCTGATGGTGGTCGTTTTTGGAAACTGATTCAAGACCATAAGGTCACTACGTTTTACACCGCGCCTACAGCGATTCGTGCCTTAATGAAACTTGGTGATGACATTCCTAATAAATATGATCTTTCAAGTCTACGTTTACTCGGCACCGTCGGTGAACCGATTAATCCTGAAGCATGGATGTGGTATCACAAAGTGATTGGCCAGGAGAAATGCCCTATTGTCGATACCTGGTGGCAAACCGAAACTGGCGCAAATATGATTGCACCCGTGCCGGGCGTGGTAGCGACAAAACCCGGTTCATGCACTCGCGCATTACCCGGCATCGACGCTGATGTGGTCGATAAAGCCGGTAATCCTATAACCCAAGCAAATGCCGGTGGTTTTCTTGTTATTAAAAAACCATGGCCATCCATGTTGCGTACGATTTGGGGTGATGACAAACGTTATGTCGACACCTATTGGGGTGAATTTAATAATCGTTATTACGTCGCTGGTGATAGCGTGCGTAAAGATGCCGATGGTTATTTTTGGATTATGGGTCGTATTGACGATGTATTGAATGTATCCGGCCATCGTTTGGGTACCATGGAAGTTGAGTCTGCCTTAGTTGCCCATGAACGTGTGGCCGAAGCAGCTGTGGTCGGTCGTCCTGACGAGATTAAAGGCGAAGCTATATTTGCTTATGTAGTGTTACGCGGCGCACGGCCTAAAGGCGGTGTCGATGAAACGTTAACTAAAGAGTTACGCGCTTGGGTAAGCGAGCAAATTGGACCAATTGCCAAACCCGATGATATTCGTTATGCGGATAACTTGCCCAAAACCCGCTCGGGCAAAATCATGCGACGTTTATTGCGTTCGATAGCCAAAGGTGAAGCGATAACTTCAGATACCTCCACTTTAGAAAATGAATCCATATTGGAGCAACTGCAAGGTAAGGCCTAAATTGAAATTATTTGTGGGCAGGTTATGTACTTGCCCACACTTATCTCGCTCATGAGTTTGTGCAAATGTTTAAACAATTGATCAAACCACTTTTTCTATTATTCATTAGTCTTTTCACGGCCTGCTCGTTTAATATTACCAAGTATACTTTCCATGACGCTTTGGAACGCGACTATCGCACGCATACCATTGTTCAAGATCTACAAAGATATCACCAACTTGACAGTGAACCCACCGTTATCATTGTACAAAAAATTCCAGATCGTTATGCCGATTTTGTGCGCCAACTTAGTTTATTTGAACAAATCGATCATCGACAACATCAAATCCTTGTGGTCGCCTCGGATAGTAACGAGACTGTGACTGACAGTTACCATTTACAAGTCGCCGATGCTCACGCCATGCTTGAAGCATTCCCACAAACCTTAATTTTGTTTTTGTCCGCCAAGGGAAAAGTCATTTTTCAATCAAAACAATTATTACTTCCAGAACAAATTATTCAACAACTCCCTAAATAACTTAAATGTAATTACAGTGTTTCAGCATAATTTCTAATCGTGTAATTTGTTGCAACTGTGCAATTGACAGCTGAGTTTTGAATGGTGCCGTTCTAAACAAGAACGGCACCGCAAACCGGTTACTCCGCCAAGTTTAAACCACTGGGTAAATATTTTGGAACGCCATAACGCATATCAATCATATTTTTATCCGTTAGCGCATGTAAAAAATCGACAAGTTGTTTGATTTCGTTATCATTCAACTCAACACTTGGCAATTGATTGGCTTGCAATAATTCTTGAACTCGACTGTTGTCGTTTTGCACCAAGCAATCAAGTGCGTCGAGATCCGGTCTCGATACAAGAACGGGGTCACGATTACAATCATAAGCCATGACGCTTTCAGTCGTTTTCAAATGATGTTCAACTACCGCTTGCAAGGTATCATACGCTCCATCGTGGCCATACGGCGCAGTTAATGCGACGTTACGTAATGTGGGCGTACGAAAACGATACCTGTCCGCAGGATTTGCTGTAACTCGCTCACGACCATAATCTTCGTGTCCATCAAATCCATCGCCTTTGCCGGGCCCGATTTGCGGTATGGCGATGGCATGAAACTGCATATCGGTTTGAAACTTTCCACTGTGACAGTTTGCGCATTTTGCTTTTCCATAAAAAAGTTTCAATCCTTTAAATTGCGAAATAGTTAATGCTAATTTATCCCCACGGAGAAAGTGATCAAAGGGACTATTGTCGGCACGACACGCCGCCGCTTCATATTCGGCTATTGCATTGGCCGCGTGGGCAAACGTAATTTGCTCAGCACTAATACCATACACTTGATTGAACATATACACATACTCGGGAATGTTCCGCAAACGATCAGCAAGTAATTGCCACACTCCATTAGGCCCCGCCAGGTTGCCTGCGTGTGCAGCGTCCGCAATTGCATTTTCGCCTGCTTGCCCCGCCATTTCTGTGCCGGAGGTTACAGGAAACATGGCTTGCGCCGCCAAAACATTTTCAAGTGTTAATGGTAAATCATTTCCTGCGGGTGTGCTAAAACCGCTTGATTGATTGACATCAACTTCAACTCGTCCATCATGAAACATTTTAGTAAACGATTTTGCGCCTAAATTAAATAGTGGTGGAGCATTACGCGGCACTCGTTCATGGATGGCATCTGCACCCGCGCCTGTATTTCGTGTTACACCTAATCCGGTACCACCTTCACCAATTGGTAGCGACAAGCCATCGCCGGTATCTGTCAGGAAATGATGACAGCTTGCACAAGAAATATTGCGATTACCACTCAACTCTTTTTCATAAAACAAATGTTTTCCAAGTGCAACTTTAGCATCATTGAAAACACCATTATTATAGAAATCGCTATCAACCACAGGGTCAGGTAAACCGGTATTCTCAAACATTGGAACTTTAGAAAAACTGTTCGCCTGTAGTGAAAAAGTGACAATAGATAACATAACTAAGCATACAAACGAATTCAATTGAATATATTTCATAAAAAACTCCTTTTAAAAACAAAACACAAAATATATTTTGATTATGAATGACTGAAAATGAATTCATGCCAATGGTTTGAGTATAACAAGATCCGCACAATAGTCAGCTCAATTTTTTTTAGTAAATTTTCTGTGATGCAGCAATGGTAAGTAACAAGACCTAGCAAACTAATCTGTCTCCCTGAATAATAGGAAAGCGGCAACGCTGTCGCGCTAGTTTGTTCGATTCAAGCGAAAATGATTTATTGTAAGTGATATTTATTGTAGATAGTTGATGCGCGGATTATTACAAGTATTGAAATAAGAAATAACTAAAATCCTGCTGTTGCTTGGATGGCGTAATGTGGACTTCGGAACAAATTTCCAATAAGCGAAATTCGTCACCAAGGACAGCTTTAATCTTTGACTCGTCATATTGAACAATAGGCAATCCACTGCATTTTTCTGGACCACCGACTGAGAAACTAGCGATTATGACAAAACCATCTTTCGCCATGCTTTGTTTTAATACATTGACGTAAGCTTTTTGCTCGGACGCTTGAGTAAGAAAATGAAACACGGCGCGGTCATGCCATAGGTCATATTTTTCGATGGGTTGAAACTGGGTAATATCTGCTTCAATCCAATTTACTTTTTCTGCTTGACCTGCCAATCGCTGTTTGGCTGCATCTAAGGCATTGGCGGCAATATCCAACACGCTTAACTGATTGAATCCCAATTGCAATAAATGATCAACCAATACTGAAGCACCACCACCCACATCAATTATTCTTGAGTGTTTGCTTATTTTAGTTTGTTCAATCATTCGCAAAGAAATTGCCGGATAGGACTGAAACCAACTGACCTCATTGCTTTGTCGATCGCTATAAATTTTCTGCCAGTGATTTCTACGATCAAGTGTCATGGGCTTTACTAATGTAATAGGTAATTTTTGACTTCCGGATTTTTAAATCGCCACAATACGTTATCAATAAAATAATGGTGTATATTTATAAATCCCAGAAATGCAATCATAAAGAAACTTGCTTTCATTATTTGTGCCGATTGGTTGGCACTATCCAATGAATTAGGAAAAAAATCAAAAAACAAATAACCAATAATGACCATCAAAAGAAAAAACAGAAACAGACGTTTTTTTGCTTCCCGATTTTGCTTATGCTCATAACGAGTTTTTTCCACTTTAGCTACAAAAGGAAAATACTGCAGCGAATGAAAAAAAGCAAAAAAATAGAAGAATTGTGGATTAGAGAACATTGGAATATGCCACGTTAATAAAGCCAACATAGGCACGATGAAATTTAAACTGGGTTTTTCGCCGTTTTTGAAATATTTTCGTAACAATACAGCAATTACTAAAACCATTAAAATAACAAACACCACTACAGCCAACTGGTATAACCAATAAGGCAGATTTACTCGATACACTTGCAAGCCATAATAACCATAGCTACCACTGGCGCAATTCGCATTTAACCAAGTTAACCACCAAGTGCTCAGTAAGCCATAACGAATAATATTTCTTTCGACATTACTCAAGGCATAATTATCCAGCTTGGCGTAAACCATCATGCAACCAAAGGTCTGTTTGGAATAATGCCATCCTACCGTAAAAAACATGAACACCGTCATCCAACCAACAACTTCGGCGCCCAAATTGGGATATAAACCGAAACGTGTACCCAATCCGATAATCTTAAAAAAATCATTAAACTCTAAAACAAAAAAACTGTTACGAATATCATCATGCCAGTTACCAAACGCAACAATAATAGTGATCAGTAAAACCACAGGCACCAATAGTAATTGAAACCAGTTTTTTAAAACAAACCCCTGACCTTGTGTGTATGCAAGCTTGTAAGAGGCCATGAAATGGGGATAATTAACAAAATAAGCTAAATAAAATGCAATCCAGGAAATCGTATAAACCGAGGTACTAAACCAACTAACCCGACCACTTAATAGATAAAATGGTATCCAGCAAACAATGCTCAATCCACCGATTAGCCAGAAATCCAAACGCCGTGATATCCACAAATAATTTCTTGGTTGTGCTTGTTCGACTTGATCACTATTTACATGAACTTCCTGCGTCATAAATACTCCGACCCATTTAAAATCTGTATGCTACCCTCCCACTGGGTAAACATCGGCAATGCGTTCAGCACGATAAACCCGCCAACCGTTTTCGACTTTATCGGTTTCATCGGTGACCGTGAGTTCAAATACTTCTTGTTTCGGCTCATCATACGTCACTTCAATGATGCGCGCCCATTGTTTACCACGATCATCTTTTAAACTGCCATGGGTGATTAAGACATTTCTTTTGTTAGGTAAAAAATCAGCATCACCTAAGGCGCCCGAAAAATAGCTTTGTTCTGCATCTTGCCCGTATTCCCAAACTAACTCCGCTGTACGCTCGGATTCATTTATCTTATACTCGACCGCACGACTGAATGCTTTATCTGGCAAGGTTTTCTTATGAAACGGACTGGAACGAAAACTACCATTATCATAAATCATCAAGTTGCCATTAGGCATAATTTCTGGCGAGTGTTGATGATAAGGATAAAAATAAGGCTGAGGGTTGACTGCTTTTAGCCGGTAGGCTCCAAACCTTTCTTCATTCCAATTTTCTGGCGGACTCAGAATCCAAATTAGTTTTCCTGTTAGTCTATCAATTTTTATGGTCGCATCCTGAGTACGCAAAGATAGTATCAAGGAATCATCTCGTGGATCATGAATCACTGCATTACCATGCGTCCAATCCTTGGTTGGTTTGCGCAAGGTTTTATCCCAATGGCCGACAAGTGAACCGTAGCCGATTCGATAAGGATCTAAAATATCCAATAAGCGCCACTGATATAACATGTCACCTTGAGGCGTGATTTCAATGACCACATCACCGGCTACATTAGCGGTTTTGCGTGGAGCATTTATGTCCTTCTCGTCATCAAAATAATTTTCAAAAACTCGCGACTCAATACTCAAGGTGATTAAATTGCCGTTATCCATGGGAAACACTTCATGATGAAATGCATTTGTTAATACCTGCTCGGCTATTAATTTGCGACTGTTTTCTCCCATAGCAACATGCTTGCGGATTTGATTGCCTAACATATCATGAATATAAAGTTGGTTACCTTGTTGCGATAAAATATTTCCATTATCTAATTTACGCACATCACGATAATGTTTAGTCAATGTGTACCACACCACTTCACCATCATGATCAACAATAACAGCCATGGCACCAAGCTGCGTATTATCACCATGAGGCATAATGTTAAACAGGGTATAACCCGGTTCCATCCTATCCACTTGTGATTTTACTTGAATATGCGGGAAACCTTTGGGTAAAGCTGGTGCTTGAAATTGAATGACATTGTGATATGTCATCTCAGCACCCTCAGGTGTTCGTAGGGTAATATGTAACTTATGTTCCCGTCCGGCTCGCAAGCCCAGAATTGGTATTTGATGCGTTTGCTTAAACTCATCAAATTTCATATGCGTGCTTCTATTTTTCCCATATGACATCTCAATTTCTACACGCGTTTTTATATTCGAATGTAGTGTTACAATAGCAGCCAAAGGAAATTTCTCATTTGGCGATACTTGAATGTTTGGTTCGCCAATTAATTGCGGTTGAAGCAAAGGTTGAGTCGGTAATTGTTGACATGCACTCATTAGAATCAACAGTATGACTATAACACCCCATCGCTCCATCTTGCGTCCATGCAAGTGAATATATTTTTGCATCGTTTCCCCCACCCCTTAGGTTTATCGAATTCAAATTTCTTACTAGTTTTGTTTTTTGTTGAGATCTGTTTTAAATAATAGAACCTGAATTTTATTTTGCCAATTTAATCTTCCTTTTTATAATTGATGAACAACCAGGAATAAATACATCACAATACTGCTGCAAAACCTTCGAATTGTGGAGGCCCCAAATAAATGTCTTTTTTCGCGCCACCGGCATTCGCATGGGCTTTACGAAAAGCCTCTGATTTTGTCCAGTCTTGGAAGGCTTGTTCTGACGCCCAAATCGAATGGGAAGCGAATAGGGTATATTCTTCATTGCTCGGTCCTTGCAGCAAATGAAAAGACTTAAAGCCTGGCACTTCATCGAGATAAGTTTCACGGTTTTTCCAAATTTGGATAAATTCATCTTCGTGTCCCAACCCGATTTTAAACCGATTCATGGCAACAAACATATTTTTTCCTTTCTAAATTTTATTCACTGACTTGAGTAATCAATACCTGTCCTGCTTGAATATTTTTGTAACTCAGTGCAGCTTGAATGCAGTTGATATTGTCTGCCGTTGCCGCCAAATAAATATCAGTAGCAGCAAAATCCACCAGCGCTTGTTTAAATAACTGTTTGCAGCTCTTTTGCAAATCGTCAACTGCTTGTGTGTATAAAGCCTGATACGATAACTGGTCAAATGCATCGGCCCAAGAACGACAAATATTATCATAATAATGGGGATAGTTTTCACTAGCAATCCATATTAATTGAATTTTATGCGGTAACTCGAGTGCTAGAACATGTTCCAACATACTACGTATAGGCGCAAAACCATTATCGACTGCGATAAATAACAAATCGCGCTCTGGGTTTTCATTAATGTGATAAGCGCCGAACGGTCCCCTCAGTTTTATGCTTTGGCCACTGACGATACTAGAGATCAAGGCCGTAACCGCAGGATGCTTGGATAAAACATCTAAATGAAACTCGATAATCATACCATTACAAGGACAACTCGCCACGGGTACTCGAATGGCATCAAAGTCTTCAAAAAACAAATCAACAAACTGCCCTGCTAGAAAGCGCAAGGTTTTGGAACGTGGTGCACGAGCGGTTAAAATGGCAATGCGATTTTCGACGATCTTCAATTTTGAGAATTTTAATTGTATCTCCTGTTGTGGAATTGTTTCGGCGGAATTTGTTTCCTGAATTTCAATGGTGCAATCGCTGGTTGGTGCATAACTACATAATAAAAACCAATCCTGATTTTTCTCCGATTCTTTGAATCTAAAATCCGTATGTTGGATGGCTTGCGTCGAACCCATGAGCAAACGCGCTTTGCAATCGCCACAGCTGCCATTGGCACAACTATAGGCTGTATTAATGCCACATCGCAAAGAAGCCTCAAGCAAGGATTCGTGTGCGCTGCATTCCACTTGTTTACCCTGAGGTAGGAAGGTAACTTGATAGCTCATTTTAATTTATCATGCGAATCTTGAATGGCATGGGCTAACCATTCGGTGATTTCGTTTAATAAATTCACTTGATCATCGGCAACGGATAAACGCTTGTCGGTCATGAATTGCAGTAAATCTTCTAGCACATGTTCATACATATGCGCTTTTTGTTTTTCGACCAATAATTGCACGCGATATTTATCAAACAGTTCTTCAGTTAATTCCATTTTTCCAAGAAATCGCTTTTGGGTGCGGTTGGAATATGAAGCTTTTTGAATTAAATGGATGTCGGTTTGTTGGTCGTGAAGTTTGATATTCAGACTAGGGAAAAGTTTAATCAGATCATCAAGTAATACTTCGCCTTCAAAAGTCGGTAATTCACCTGCTTTGATTAATCGCTGTAAATCCGTACGTTTAATCCCTGCCAAACGTGCCGCTTTGGTCAGGGCGATGCGCTTTTCCATTGCTCATCCTTGCAGTGATTGGTTGGGCCGCATGTGCTCCAGTGTAATCCAATTCAAATGCAAGAGACAGCCCGAATTTTGAGGGGTTTCGGGCTGTCAATAATGATTATTCAGGCACGCCTTGCCACAACATCTCGTAACCGATTTCGTAAGTGTCGGTACAAAATTGTGCTAGTGCATCAAATTTTTCCTTAAACACATGGTCGGCGTGGGACTTTTCATGTTGCTCAAAGCTTTTCCAAAAAGTCACAATTGCCAAATGATCTTCGGTTTTTTTACTTTCATCGAAAGAGCCTTCTTCAGAAATAAAACCACCGAATTTGTACACCTGACCGCCAATAAAACCACCAGCTTCATCACCATAAGTGTTTTTCACGGTATTACACATCTCACCCATAATCAGTTCGACGTCTTCTATTGTGACTTCAGGCTTTAGCTTCACCACGTTGTATAACATTACACAACCAAAAGGGATATTAATCGGATGAAACATCATATTCTCCTTATATCTCTATTTACATCTAACAACTCTAAATAGACCAAACTAAACAATTAGTTACTGTCGTCATTGATCTATTTAATTATTTCATTAAATACTTATATTATATTCTTTACTATTTATGTCAAGATTTATTTGGATTAAGTCTTGGTTTTGCCAAACCGGTCACAGTTGTTGCCAACTGCCGGTGTTCAGACGCTTGAGTGGTGCTGTTTATACAATTACCATGGATAAGCTCATGGATTAATTCACCTTGTAGAAGTGACTTATTGAATTAATTAAGGAATTAAGAATGGGCATAACTATTGTTATTTCTAGGCCGTCACCGCTGGTCGTCTTGCCAAATCAGCAATTAGCGGTGACCGATTTTGCGATATCATCAATGCATAAATGCTTGGGTTTGATTAGTCGTTCTAAGACTTGATAGATTGCTCGGGTGCAAGCGTCCAGCAGCGCGGATTGTGACTAAAACCAATGGATTGATAATAATCGTTAGCCGCGGGAGCCGCGATTAAAATGAGTTTGCAGTGTGGTCCTAGTTGCTTTTGTGTGATTATTAGCAATTCTTTGCCCACACCTTGGCCCTGATAATCCTTGGCAACGGCAAGATCCGACAAGTAACATGCATAATGAAAGTCAGTCATAGATCGAGCAACACCAATTAATTGATTATTGTCCCAAGCAGTCACACATAAATTGTTATGTTCAAGCATACCACGCACGCATTCAATATCATCGACGGGACGTCGTTCACCTAGGCCAGATTCGTTGAGTACAGCAATGAATTGCTCAACACTAATCGCTTGATTGATTTTATAGTCGATGGCCATGATCTTATTTAATTCCCCGAACTGCGTGCTTCAAGCGCATCCCAACGCGCAAAAGCTTTTTCCAATTGCTGTTCGCAATTAGCCAATTGAGCCATCAGTGCACTAACGGTTTCATTATCCTGTTTATAGAAATCTGGATGACTGCTTTGCTCATGCATGGTTTCAATATCGGTCTCGAGTTTTTCAATTAAAGCAGGCAAACTATCCAGTTCGCGCTGTTCTTTATAACTCAACTTATTGGCTTTAGGCTTATTGGTGGCTTGTGGTTTCTTCGTGTTAGCAGATTGTGTCTTGTCTGGTTTTAATAATAATTGCTGACGTGCAATATAATCAGCATAACCACCGACGGACTCTTCGATTTCCCCATTCCCTTTAAACACCCAACAACTGGTCACAACATTATCCAAAAACGCACGGTCATGACTCACAATTAGAATTGTGCCATCATAATTGATCAACAAGTCTTCCAACAATTCCAAGGTCTCTAAATCCAAATCATTTGTCGGTTCATCGAGCACTAATAAGTTAGCTGGCTTGGTGAATAGTTTGGCTAATAGCAAACGATTGCATTCGCCACCAGATAGACTTTTGACCGGCGAATGCAGACGTTCTGTATCGAATAAAAAACTTTTTAAATAGCCAATAATATGTTTTGACTGACCTTGTACCTCAACTCGTTCACGGCCTTCGCTAATATTATCAATTACACTCTTTTCTGGATCAAGTTGAGAACGCTGCTGATCAAAATAAGCCACTTCCAATTGCGTGCCGCGTTGGATGCTGCCGCTTCTCGGAGTTAAATCGCCAAGTAATAAATGCAATAAGGAGCTTTTTCCTGCACCATTAGGACCAATTAAACCAATACGATCACCGCGTAAAACCGTGGTCGAAAAATCGGTTATTAGAGATTCGCCGTCGTAATCAAAACTAACATTTTCAGCTTTAAATACAATCTTCCCACTCGCTTTTCCAGTATCGACTTGCATATCAACAAGACCGGATTGTGACTGGCGTCGAGCACGTTGTTCCCGCATGGATTCAAGTGCTCTAACACGTCCTTCATTGCGTGTACGCCGAGCCTTAATGCCCTGGCGTATCCACACTTCTTCTTTCGCTAATTTTTTGTCAAACTCAGCGTTGTGTTTTTCTTCAGCGGCAAGTAATTCTTCTTTGCGGCGCAAAAAGTTTTGATAATCGCCAGGCCAGGACGTTAGGATGCCACGATCAAGCTCAATAATACGCGTGGCTAAACGTTGTAAAAACGCCCGGTCATGGGTGATCAATATAAGCGCGACTTGTTGGCTAATGAGTAGATCTTCCAACCATTGAATAGCAGAAATATCGAGATGGTTGGTGGGTTCATCTAACAATAAAACATCGGGCTGATTCACCAGCGCTTTAGCCAGTAGCACTCGCCGACGCCAACCGCCAGATAACTCGCTCATGCTTTTATTCATGGGCAGATCGAGTTTAGTAATAATGCTTTCGACTTGTTGCTGCAAATTCCAGGCTTGCTTAGCTTCCAATTGATGTTGCAAGGATTCCAAACGTTTTAAATTAGATTCACTTAAATCATTAACGACTT
>JAOUJM010000313.1 GCA_029883265.1 Gammaproteobacteria bacterium | reverse complement strand
GAGCACGGGACCAAATTTTGTAAGCTCCATTAAAACCCACTCCCAGTCTTTCTGAAATTCAGCAGGAAAATCATCTTTATTAAGAGTATGAAAGCTCAGGAATGCGTCGTTTAGTCTTGAACGAACATCATCTTTTCCGGTGGCCAACGTTTCAACTGCTAAACCTAGCTTCTCTACTACGTATGGGTACTTGCTCATAACTTTGTATCTCTAACAGTTTCATCAGCGAGACCCGCTGTCTCGCTATTCATTTTTATAAGTCTTTTTATACATTAATAATTATCCGTTGCATATCGCCCTTATAGGACTCAACATATACTTGATATACACCATCTGCACCCAATGAAACGACTATTCCGGCGCCTAAGCGGCCATTTGAGAAGGTAAGGTGCCTAATTCTTTTATATTCGGGATCTCTCAAGTCGCCTTTAATATAACTGGTTTCAATAGCTGGAATATTTCCATTGTAATCAACCTTTTCTAATGCACCCATAGACACCATGTCTTTAATAGTTAATTCATCATCATAACCTAACAGCTCTGGTGCAAAATTATCTTCCTCGTCATCTACACAGAAAAACTCACCAGTATTTACAACTCTATACATACTAGATTGAGATGGACATTCATCTTTTTCAACCTCATCTGTCATTTTTGTATACCAAGGATCACAAATCATTAAACTAGCAGTATCAACACATAAAGAGCCTATATGTTTTTGATCTAAATCAGTATCGCTTACTTCCACAAAGTCACTTTCTTCTCTGTCCCAAACAGTAATACTATTTCGATACTGTGTAGCTTTCTCAATCCTGCTTTTCAATGCATCAATTTCTTTGTTTTTGTGTGAAATTTGTTCAGTATGGGATTCGCTATCTTTTGCAAGCCTTGAAATTTCTTCTTCCCTTATTTTTATCCTTTCGCTTAGTTGCTTCTCGATAAATTCCGGTGTTCTACGTTCAAGCTCCAATACTCTGTCTTTCCAGAGTTTTACATTCTGTTCCGCTACTTTGAGTTGAGTATCTTTAAGCTGATTTACAGAACGAAGGTTCTTTATATATGCAGCATATATAATTCCGACTACAGCCAGTGCTGTCATATTGGCTATGGTAGCTACAATTTCATACACGGCAATCCCTCAACTTTTAATATTTGTAGTTACTGCTCAGACTTATAACGCTTGCTTGTGGGGCCGCCTGCGTAGCGAAGCGGAGCAGTTAGGCGGTCCCACACGAAGCGATTGTTAGAAGATTTTTTGGTAGTAAAATTAGCTAATGTCACTTCCAATTGCCTCTATAAATTTGTTTTTGATTTTTCTTCGCCATTCTATTTCTAACTCAGAATTCATACCTTCGGCCTCAAGTATGGCGCATGCAAATTGATCGGCTTTTATATTTTTTGTTTCTATAATTTTCTTTGCTTCCTCAGGTGAAATACAAAATCCCCACTCTGTACATAATTGACTCACCAGTTTTTCTAGTTCTTTTTGCATTTATATTTATGTGCTTCTAACAGTTTCATCAGCGAGACCCGCTGTCTCGCTATTCATTTTTATGCATTGATTACCTGTGGTGGGCCACCGGCATCAGCCATTAAGGTTTGTGGGCCACATTTTTTACTCAATTGCTTTAGGAAATATATTATTAAGTTTTCATCACCTTTTTCAAACCAAATACTTCTACGTGACTGATCATTTTCTAGAATATCAACTTGTAAATTAGCCCAAATATCCTCCGGTGAGCTTGTGGAAGAAATGAAAGCACCCCAACCCTTACTTGGGTCTGAACTCGATATTTCTATATTAACCCCCTCAAGCTCATTTAATGCCTGTTTAATTTGCTCATCATTTGGGAAAGTTGACGACACTTCTGGATACTCAACACCTTCGGACTCCAAGTGCTCCTTCATTTCTTTAGTAATTGGATAAACTGTCCAAAGTATTCCCATCTACCTATCCTTTAGTATGCATAACAGTTTCATCAGCGAGACCCGCTGTCTCGCTATTCATTTACAGGAAGATCTCCATTTGATGGATATTTTAGCATAATTACAAGTAGTTAGCCCTAATCTGTCTCGCTATGTCTGGACAGAAAAGCGTGACCAGTAGATTATAAGGCTTTTCAAGGAGATAATTATGGGGTCAGGAATCGAATCGGGGTAAACCCAAGTTATTAGATCAAGTAAGAATGGCTTGTCGCCGCAAACACTACAGTCCTAAAACTGAGCAATCATATGTGCTATGGATCAAGCAGTATATTTTGTTTCACAAAAAGCGCCATCCACGAGATATGGGCCAAACTGAGATTGAGTCTTATCTAAATTATTTGGCAAGCAAACGTAATTTGTCAGCGAGTACACAATCGGCGGCATTGAATGCAATCGCCTTTCTTTATCGTCACGTGCTCAATGAGCCAATGCCTGAGTTATCTAAATTGTTTCGTGTGAAGCGTCGACAAAACATCCCAGTTGTTTTGTCGGTTAGTGAGGTTCAACGGATTCTAAATCATATGAGTGGCACCACACGTTTGATGGCCCAACTAATTTATGGCACGGGTATGCGTATTCTTGAGTGCATGACGCTTAGAGTTAAAGATATTGATTTCGAGTTACATAGTATTACGGTAAGAGCGGGTAAGGGAAACAAAGATCGTTCGACGTTGTTACCTGGGTCATTGGAAACTGAATTACGAGGTCACCTGCTTAAGATTGCTCAGCTTCACAAAAAGGATGTGTTGCAAGGAAATGGGTATGCACCGATGCCCAATGCGTTGTATCGCAAATACCCATCAGCGTCACAATCGCTGGGTTGGCAATTTGTATTTCCTTCTGCAGTACTAAGACCTTGGCAGGCAACGAATACATTGGCTCGTTGGCATGCATCACCAAGTACGTTGCGACGCGCATTCAAATACGCCGTCAGGCAAGCAAATATTGTAAAGCTCGTGGGGCCTCACACATTGCGTCATAGTTTTGCGAGTCACTTGCTTGCGAGTGGAACCGATATTCGAACCATCCAAACCTTATTAGGTCATCGGCACCTTGAGACTACGATGATTTATACGCATGTAACGCCAGATAACAAAAATGTGTGTAGTCCACTCGATCAAATACAGGGTTTGGTGGTGACGCCCTGATAAACATTCTCGGCCGATAGGTTTTCTCATTACAAGCCTATCGGTCAGTGGATAACTCGACAGATCCTCTTTTAGTTTGTAAGAAATAGGACTTAGCCTCTCGTTTTCATCCACAATCTAACTCCGTCTGCTCTGATGAGCAATGTTGAGAGTTGGCCGGGATTCGTGCAAAATACGCCAAAAACTAATACAAGCAAATGAATTCATTTAGAAAATTGTAAAAAATATTCTCAGGGTAATTGGTTTCTATTTTTAACTTTCACGGTCACTTATTCAAAGAGTTACATGTGAATCGGCGGATCTCGTTTTAATCCCGGTCAACCCTCTAGCTACTCTTGAAGGGTGGCATCGTAAATACGGCTTTGCTTTAATGATGTACCTGCATAGATCTTGTCTCTAGATGACCACTTAATCTTGGATAGCGTTAATAGTCATTTATATTCAACCCGTATCCCTGTTAGCAAACCATTTTGTTTTGTGTTTTTTTGCGAAGCATATAAAATAAAAGTACGATTTTGAAAGATCGATCAGTGGAGATCGCAGTTGCATGGGCAATCCTAGTAAAGTTACAACATTCATTGGTGGGATGACTAGTGTGCAGTTTACCGCAAACAAACTTCATGTGCTTACATGTTATGAACGTTTGAATAGTGCGATTATTGCTCTACAAGATTCTGTTCGAACAGACAAAAACTACCCAGCGTGGATGTATGGTTACGAAGATAATTCTGATGCTCGTTCCCTTGCTATTCGAGCCCTCGGCGAATATTTTGCTGCAGATCATTTGAGTCCCAATGAAACTTTGTCTTTCTATGGTGCAATCGGTGCATCTAATAAAACACTTGACCTTATACCAAACGTGAATTTGTTAAAAACTGAATTCAAACAAGCAATGATGCCTTTTTCCAAAGGTCAAGTACGGGAACCGGATCCGGATAATCCAGGACAAACAATCAATGTGCCTCTTGCTCGCGTGATACTAAGAGATCTCAAACTCGGTCGGTTAGTTCAACGCCAACTTACCCGTCAAATTGTGCATCTACCTGACACACCTCGACGTATCGGGTTTACGTTTTCGGCCACCAACTCGATCACTCGAATCAGTGTCGATGAAGCGAGAAATCGTCTCATTCGTTTAGGTGATGATCCCAATATCAAGCGACATCTAGCGAAGCTCGATAAGGTATCGCAAGATGAAGTATTTGCAGTCGTAATTCCTTGTACCGAACATGCAAGACAAAATATTGTATTTGCTCAACAAATCGATTACAAAGATAAAGAAGACGTGTTGCGTATTCAAACGAAAACGCAGCTACCACTTTTTTATCCCTGTGTGGCAGGAAAAGACGGCCCGATCATAAAGCCGGGTACACCTAAAGAGCAAAAATCCAACGGACCTGGCGGTAAAGAAATTATGAAACAACCCTTTCTGAAGCCGATTCATGCGCATCGATATGTGGAAAGTTTGCGGGAGCAAAAAAGTCGCAAATTCCGAGATAAACATGAATCGATGAATAAATCTGAAAATGTGTCCAACCGCTCACGGGGCAGTCGTCCATGAATGCGGCACACCCTAATAGTAGTCAACAAGAAACAAAGCGCTTTCCAACCGTCCCAGTGTATTCAACCAATGCTGCATTGAAATTCGAGGAAAGTGAAACAAGAGATAATTTTCCGACCATTCAAGTTCAAGCGGCTAAGCGAATAGGAAATGGAAATGAAAACGGTGGTTACAAATACAGCTGGGACACGAATAAAATTCTAATCCAACTGACTCGTGATGAGCTGCCTGTGTTTACTGCGGTATTGCTCGGACTAATTCATGAAATTCGCTATGAGTATCGAGGGAGGGATCGAAACAAAAGTTTTGCCATTTTTCTTGATAATAGAAACAGCCACAACGAAGCTCACTATGTCATGGAGCTACAAGAAAAATCAAAACGAAAACTCGTTGTTCCTATACCCCCTGCTGA
>JAOUJM010000311.1 GCA_029883265.1 Gammaproteobacteria bacterium | reverse complement strand
GCTAGGGAGCCTAGTCTAATCGGGATAGCGCAAGAATTAAAGCCGAGTAAACGATTCCGTTTAAATTAAACCTTGTTCGGCAAAGGAAAAACAATAACCATCCGCCACAATAAAATGATCCAACACCCGAATATCCACCAAGGCCAATGCGTCTTTGAGCTTTTTGGTAATGGTTTTGTCGGCAAGACTGGGCTCGGCCACGCCTGAGGGGTGATTATGCGCAAAAATTATCGCTGCGGCATTAGCACTCAAGGCTTTTTTTACCACTTCACGTGGATGCACCGAAGCTCCGTCAATGGTGCCACGGAATAATTCCTCGAAAGCAATCACATGATGGCGATTACTCAGGAATAGGCACGCAAATACCTCGTGTTCATAATCACGTAAACGGGACGTGAGAAATGCGCGGGTATGTGCCGGACTGCTTAACACATCGCGCCGATCCAGTTTTTCTTTTAAATGCCGTCGTGTCATTTCCAGGCTCGCCTGCAATAATGCAAATTTAGCCGTACCTAAACCATTGGCGCGACAAAAATCCTGTTTACCGGCAATTAATAACTGGCGCAAACTGCCAAATTCATTGATCAACTCCCGCGCCAAATCAACGGCTGTCTTTCCTTTAACACCTGTGCGCAAAAAAATGGCGAGTAACTCAGCATCCGATAAGGCCTCGGCACCTTTTAATAATAATTTTTCCCGTGGACGCTCATCCATGGGCCAGTCGGTGATGGGCATGGCTATTTCCTTTTTTAAATCCGCAGATGAGTGTACTAAAGGAAATCTGTAATGGAGGTCAGGCTGATTGCCAACTACCTTAGAATTTCGTCGAGCGGGCGAGGTTACCCGACCGCTCGAAATGTTGGGTTAATATTATCAAGCTTTCAAAAGCGCTTTCGCTAGCGATTCTGCAAAAGCTTCATAAAGCCAGTTCATGCGAACATCGTTCTGACCACCTGCAAATCCACCAAACGCATAATCTGCTGAAACAAGGAATTGCCCATATTGCTTTCCAGTCTGATCTTTTAGGGTCACTTCACCTCGAATATAGTCACTACCGGCAAGAAAACCGAACATTATGGCAGCAAAAGAAGAACGTACACGTATGTTAGTCACTTGCACATCAAGTACTAAAGTCTTGCCATTCTTTTCGTTACTACCTAGATTATTTTTACGCATTACGTCACTAATAGCGCGCTTTAATTCTTCCTCACGGAATTCTCGGTTATTCAATTGATCCTGCTGAGCATTTTCGGTTAAGTGAATATTATATTCGGCAATGGATTGGCTTTGTATAGCTCGAGTCTCACCATTACCATCATCAAGCCGCTTTACGCTGGTTGAGCAAGCGGCAAGCATGGCGATACAGGTGGCAACTAATAATTTTTTTACGATGTTCACATTTAACTCCTCGAAAACTTTTTACTAATTAATATTTTTCCACCAAAACTCTCCATCCAATTACAAACACACGAGTTGAGGGGAAATATCACGAAAATACTATATAAAAATAGTGATAATAGCAATTTATGTAGCTGAATTAAATCAGCTCCACATTTCTGAACCTGTATGCGAGTTAGTGCGACGACAAAGGTTGCGAATCAAAGCTCATTAGACGAGGCGCCTAAGGGCTATCCCACGGTAGGAGTCCCATCCGCTTTGCGGTACACTCCCTACCCATGTCGAATCTGAAATATAAAACAATTTTGCTCGGTGTTTGCGGTGGCATTGCGGCGTATAAAAGCGCTTATTTGCTGCGAGAGCTGCAAAAACAAGGGGCTGAAGTGCGTGTGATTATGACCCGCGCCGCTCATGATTTTATTACACCTCTAACATTTCAAGCACTTAGCGGCCATGTAGTATACACAGACGATTATCAAAGTGAGCAACGCGGTATGGAACATATCGACCTGGCGCGTTGGGCCAATGCCATTGTGATTGCTCCCGCCACGGCGAACTTCTTGGCGCGCCTGGCTCAGGGTCGTGCCGAAGATTTGCTATCTAGTTTATGCTTGGCAGCCAATATTCCCCTGGCGGTGGCACCTGCCATGAACCGGGAAATGTGGGCACAAGCAGCCACCCAAGCCAATGTTGAGTTATTGCGCCAACGAGACATCACTTTTTTTGGCCCGGATAGTGGTGAACAGGCCTGCGGTGAAACCGGCGACGGTCGAATGTTAGAACCCGACGTCATTGTTTCACTCATCGCGAATAAATTATTTAGCCACGGTGAACTCGCCGGTAAAACAATTGTGGTCACCGCCGGACCAACTCACGAGGCGATTGATCCCGTGCGTTTTATTGCCAATCGCAGCTCGGGAAAAATGGGCTACGCTGTTGCTCAAGCCGCGCAAGAAGCAGGTGCAAATGTGATATTAGTTTCTGGGCCAACGGCATTACAAGCGCCAGCAAAAGTTAAAGTCATTAATGTCGTTAGTGCCGAAAACATGTTGCAACAAGTGCAAAATGAAATTAGTCATTGTGATATTTTTATTAGTGTCGCCGCCGTCAGTGATTATCGTGCAGCAACAAATGCTCCACAAAAATTAAAAAAACAAGAAACTTTAACTCTGGAGTTAGTGAAAAATCCTGATATTCTCGCCACCATCGCCGAGCAACATTCAGACGTTTTCTGCGTCGGTTTTGCCGCAGAAACGAATAATGTAAAAGAATATGCGTTAACGAAACTACAACAGAAAAAATTACAACTCATCGTCGCCAACCAAGTCAGCGCAGATGCGGCAAGCGTGGGATTTGAAAGCGATGATAATGTATTAGAAATTTTTGGCGCCGATGGCAGCCACTATGAATGGGAACGTGCCAATAAATCGCAACTGGCGCGACGATTAATCAGTTTAATCAGTGAGAAATATCATGCGCAGCATACAAGTTAAAATTCTCGACGAGCGTATTGGTAAGGAATTGCCTTTACCCGCGCACGCCACCGATGGTTCCGCCGGCATGGATTTACGCGCATGCCTGGACGCACCCTTGCAAATCGCCGCCGGTGAAACCGTTTTACTCAAAACCGGCATCGCCATCCATATCGCCGATCCTAGTTTATGCGCGGTCATATTACCGCGTTCAGGTTTAGGGCATAAACATGGTATTGTATTAGGTAATTTGGTGGGATTAATCGATTCTGACTACCAGGGTGAACTCATGGTGTCATGCTGGAACCGCGGCCAGGATCATTTCACTGTAGAACCCGGCGAGCGAATTGCACAATTAGTATTCGTTCCCGTGGTACAAGCCCAATTTGAAATTGTCGATGACTTTGAAAGCAGCCAGCGTGGTGCTGGTGGTTTTGGTCATTCAGGCACGAAATAGTTGTAACAAAGGAAAAACATGAGTTCTTTTAATACCGATTTACTCAATACACAGCTCGATCCGACGATTTTTAAAGCCTACGATATTCGCGGCATTGTCGATAAAAATTTAACCACACAAGCCGCTTACACCATCGGCTTGGCCTTTGGCTCAGAAGCCTTAGTGCAAAAACAAACAACAGTTGTGGTCGCTCGTGATGGCCGTTTGTCCGGCCCAAGTTTAATTGACGCCTTAAGCCAAGGTTTGCGTGACTCGGGCATTGATGTGATAAATATTGGTCGCGTTCCAACACCCGTGCTTTATTTTTCTACCTTTCATTTAAATACGGGCACTGGAATCATGGTTACGGGCAGTCATAATCCGCCCGATTACAATGGTCTGAAAATGGTCATGGGCGGCGTTACTTTGTCGGGTGAGGCCATACAGGAATTACGCAAACGCATCGAAGCGAAAAATTTTTCCAGTGGTACGGGTGCTTATGAAGAGCAAGACGTGGTTGACGCATATCTCAAAACCATTACCGACGACATCAAACTGAATAACCCACCTAAAATCGTTGTGGATTGTGGCAATGGCGTTGCCGGTGAACTGGCGCCACGCTTATACCGAGAACTAGGCTGTGAAGTCACGGAATTATTCTGTGAAATCGACGGAAACTTCCCAAATCATCACCCGGACCCCAGCCAACCGGATACCTTGGTCACACTTATTGATACCGTGAAACAAAAAAAAGCCGATGTCGGTTTTGGTTTTGACGGCGATGGTGATCGTTTGGGTGTGGTTTCTCCGAGTGGCGAAATCATCTGGCCCGATCGCCAAATGATTCTTTATTCACAAGATATTTTAGCGCGCGCACCGGGCTCGGAAATTATTTTCGACATTAAATGCTCACGTAATCTTGACCAGGCTATTAGCGAAGCCGGCGGCAAACCCACTATGTGGAAAACCGGTCACTCATTTATTAAAGCCAAACTCAAAGAAAGTGGTGCGCCACTGGCTGGAGAAATGAGCGGCCATATCTTTTTTAAAGAGCGCTGGTTTGGTTTCGATGATGCACTCTACACTGGTGCGCGTATGCTAGAAATATTATCCAAAGATGAACGCCACAGTCTGGATATTTTTAACAGCCTACCCAATATGGTTAACACGCCTGAACTTAAAGTTCATATGAATGAAGGCGAGCATCATGAGTTCATGTTGGAACTACAACAAACAGCAGAATTTGATGATGCCCGTGTCACTAAAATCGACGGCTTGCGTGTGGATTTTGATAATGGCTGGGGTTTAGTACGCGCCTCAAACACCACGCCTTGTTTGGTTATTCGCTTTGAAGGTGAGGATGAATCCGCTATGAATGTCATCCAAGAACGCTTTCGTGACTTATTCAAACGCCTTAACGAGGATCTGATTTTACCTTTTTAAAATCTCATGCTAATGTCCCTGCCTGGATTTCACTGTTAGTAAGTGCTTATGAGTCTAAATAAAGAATCTGCGGTAAACATCGCCAAAGTTCTCACCGAAGCGCTGCCCTATTTGCAGCGCTTTGCTGGCAAGACTTTGGTGATTAAATATGGCGGCAATGCCATGGTGGACGAACGTCTGAAAACCAGTTTCGCCCGCGATATTGTCTTAATGAAAGCCGTTGGCATAAATCCTGTCATTGTCCATGGCGGCGGTCCACAAATCGGTAACCTATTGAAAAAAATAGGAAAAGAAAGCGAATTTGTAGATGGCATGCGGGTTACTGACGCCGAAACCATGGATGTGGTGGAAATGGTGCTCGGTGGCTTGGTGAATAAGGAA
>JAOUJM010000310.1 GCA_029883265.1 Gammaproteobacteria bacterium | reverse complement strand
TCATTCTTTGACACTATATCAACCGCTTCCTCAACTATTCCTCGCAAATGATTACACATTGTTTGGTTAGTCCCGGAACGATACCAGTAAGCAGAATATAATACCTCTGGTGGGACACTATGCTCCATTTGTAATAGCCCACAGGCGTTTTCATCTTTTGATGGATCGCAGCGGACGAGTGAAAGAGCAATCCTTCTTTGAGGTGGCTCTTCCTTGCCTGGTTTAACAAATGAACCCTGCAGATGTTGATCGCCCAGCGAAATAACTGGCGTGAGTGCAGCTGAACCACATACCCTACAAGTTTTTCGATGAATTAAATGCATTAATTTCCCCTATCTATTCCGCTTGTGTGATAGCCCACTTAAGAGAAGGCCTTATCAGCCCAGGTATACTATTTCCATATCCATTATTTTCAAACAATAAATCTTCAGAATGCTTTTCTTTTATGTGAAACGACAATCCTGTTTTTTCAAAAAAATGTACATTGACTCCATTGTCACAATCAGCAAAACCGAGGCCAACAAAATATGTACCAATATTTAAAAGCCTGCTTGGAATAAAACATCGTGCCTCATATATACCAATATCATATTGGCCCAGTTGCGAATTATGTGGTGTGGTATAAAATACTACCTCTCCATTCGCACCATAAATATACACACATGGGTAGGGATAATAAGTCCGGTATTGTTTGTATTCTAAAATACGATATTCCATAGAAATAACAAAATCTTCATCACGATTGATATCTGATATTATAGTTCCTCGTTTGTCTTGAATACTCGCTTTCCTTAGTAACGCGTAATCATTACCAACCAGTTTATCTGAATCCTCATAATTAACATTCGCTGGTGACTGGTTGCCACTGGTGTAGTAACGTAGGATTATGTCACTGGTATCACCCATATCAGCCATCTTGCCATTTTCTAACAATATTGATTTATTGCACAAAGAAGACACAACAGCCATATTATGAGATACAAACAAAATGGTTCGGCCCTGTTGTGAACTAATGTCTTCCATTTTTCCCAAACATTTTTTTTGGAAAGCCGCATCACCGACCGCCAATACTTCATCTATTATTAGTATCTCCGGTTCAAGGTGTGCAGCTACTGCAAAAGCCAAACGAACATACATTCCAGAAGAATAACGTTTAACGGGTGTATCAAGAAACTTTTCGACTTCGGCAAAACTAACAATTTCATCGAACTTACTTTTTATTTCTGTCCGACTCATACCGAGTATGGCGCCATTTAGAAATATGTTTTCACGTCCTGTCAGTTCAGGATGAAATCCGGTACCTACTTCCAACAAACTAGCAACTCTGCCCTTAATATGAACCCTGCCAGTACTCGGTTCGGTGATACGACTTAACACTTTTAGTAATGTCGATTTACCCGCACCATTGCGCCCGATAATTCCAATTCGATCGCCCGCCTCAATGTCAAATGACACGTCATTCAGTGCCCAAAAGGTTTCGTGCGTAGCATCATCTATGGGTTCATTGTTGGAAAACAATAGTCGTAGGCGATGTGCTAATGCTTTGGTCTGATTTGCAAGCACATCACGTAGTGCGGTATAAGACTCTCGCGATTGATGGCGAATAATGTAATTCTTTCCTAAATTTTTTGCAGATATGACGACTGACATAAGCTATACAGGTTTAGTTGCTGTTAAATGACATCGGCGAATGTTTTTTCTGTTTTACGAAAATAGTAAATGCCAAACACTAACATCACTATACTAAGGCATACAGAGATATAAAATCCTGGCCAATAGATAGAAACATCACTTCCCAAAAGCGCCCAGCGAAAACCATCAATAACACCTACCATCGGATTCATTGAATAGAGTAAACGCCATTGTTCAGGAATAACGGCACTGCTGAAACCAACAGGAGATATATATAGTCCAAACTGAACTATGAAAGGAATGATATAACGAAAATCACGATAACGAACATTCAATGCAGCCATTAATAGTCCTGTGCCCATAGCGGTCGATGCTGCAAGAAGTATAAATAATGGCAAGGTAACAATTCGCCAATCCGGCCAAAAGTCATACCAGGCCATCATGCCAAATAAAATAAACCATGAGATAATAAAATCGACGAAGCTAACAACGATTGCACTGCTTGGTATAATGAGTCGGGGAAAGTAGATTTTTGAAACCAGATTCGCATTGCTGACAAGACTCGCGCTACATTCTGACAATGAATTTGCAAAAAACTGCCAGGGTAGCATTGCGGCAAACACCAATAGTGCGTAAGGCGCTTGTCCTTCTGTGGGCATTTTTGCCAACTTACCAAAAATAATTGTAAACACAATCATTGTGAGTACAGGACGAATCAGCGCCCATGCGATACCAATTATGGTTTGTTTATAACGCACCAATATATCGCGCCAGGCCAAGAAAAAGAATAACTCACGAAAGTGCCAAAGATCAGCCCAATAATGGCGCTCTTTTCGACCGGCTTCTAAAACTATTTCATTCCTAGCCATGAGCTAAAACCACAACTTCCAACTGACTAATTCTCACGTCGAATGAAAAAATCACCACAGACAAGAACGTCCATTTTTGTTCTTAAAAAGCAGTCTAATGCTTCTTGTGGAGTACACACTACCGGTTCATTTTCGTTAAATGAGGTATTCAGGACAATTGGCACATCGGTTTCATATTGGAAAGCTTTTATGAGTGCATAATAACGAGGATTCGTATGTTCACTTACCGTTTGCAAGCGACCCGAACCATCCACATGAGTAACCGCAGGTATTTTACGTCGTTGTGACTCCTTGATCTGAAATACTTGCATCATAAAAGGAACATCATCATCCTCTTCAAACCACTGGTTTACTTGTTCGCGAATAATTGAAGGTGCAAAAGGTCGAAAAGATTCCCTGCGTTTAATTTTTTGGTTTAGTATATCCTTCATGTCAGCGCGACGTGGATCAGCTAATATTGAGCGGTTGCCCAGTGCTCTTGGTCCCCATTCCATTCGCCCCTGAAACCAGCCAATCACTTTTCCATCAGCTATGGCTATTGCGGTCTCTCGACACAACTGGCTCAAGTCAGAATATTCGTTTATTGTGCAGGCTTGCGTTTCGAGAGCGTCTTGGTTACTTTCAATAATTTTAAGAATCTGCTGCCGAGAAAATTCAGGACCAAAATACGCATGATCCATAGGTTCTGTTTTAATGCTCTTTGGATTATGTTGAAACCAAGTGGTCATCGCAGCACCAATCGCACCACCAGCATCGCCAGCAGCTGATTGAATATAAGCATGTTTATAATTAGTACGACGATAAATTTTGCCGTTTGCCACAGAGTTCATTGCACAACCACCTGCAAGCGCGATGTTTTCCAATCCTGTTTGTTCAAAGGTGTAGTTCAAAAGATTGAAGAACGCTTCTTCATACATATATTGAACAGAATGAGCAATATCAAAATGATGTTGGCTCAGTTTTTCTTCTTTCCCACGAACGGGGCCAAGTAAATCGATCAATTGTTGTGAATAAATACTTTCACAAGCTGGCGAACCGTTTTCCCACTGAAAAACAACATTTTCACTATGATGTCTAAAAAAGTTCAGATTCAAACGATATTGGCCTTTCTCTTCCAGACTAACAATTTTCCGCATCTGTTCGATATAATTTGGTTTTCCATAGGGTGCCAATCCCATAATTTTATATTCATCACCATAGTTTGGAAATCCCAAATATTGAGTAAGCGCCTGATAAAAAGAACCCAAGGAATGTGGGAAGTAGACACGGTCATTGATACTAATATTATTGCCTTCTCCTATCCCCCATGCACCACTGGAGAAATCGCCAAACCCATCAACTGATACAACCACGGCTTGATTATAGGGCGAAACATGATAGGCTGATGACAAATGACACAGATGATGTTCAATATAATTCACTTTTCCTCTAAAAGTTTCATTAGGAAATATTTCTTTGAGTTGATCTTCCATGGAGCTACGATTTTTTCTCTTCCTAATTTTATCGACGACGAGACTAAGCTCAGGTCGTTTTCTAATTGCATAAGCAATTTTTTTCCACACATGCGCTTTTGAATCTTGGTTAATGGCAATGACGTCAACATCAGATAAACACAAATTACATTGTTCTAGGCAATACCTAATCGACATAGACGGAAGCCCAGCCCAATGTTTTATGCGTCGAAAACGCTCTTCTTCCACAGCGGCTAGTAATATTCCGTCTTTAACGAGACATGCCGCAGAGTCTGCGTGAAATGCATTCAAACCTAATATAATCAATTCATTGCTCTATTTTAACGATTCATAAGGAATTGCTTTAAGAGATGAAGATTGTTGTTTCTGATCGTACTTCTTAATGACAATCATGTATTGATAGATTGCTTTCATTAAACAAAACATAAACCCCGCTTTTCCATCCATAAAGCCTAGACGAAAAATATAACTATATAGAAAATAAATAATTGGCCTGCCAGGCAAACGCCACGACACGGACTTTAACACCTGGCGTCGTTTTAAAGGATCCCGTGAGAAAATCCCCAAAAGACTATGAATTTTTTCACCTTCATGGATTTCGAAATCCGCTTCTTTACGCGAATAACGATTTTGCCGTTCAAACCATTCATCAATGCCTTTCTTATTCTCATCGATTAAGTCAAACCTTAACTCGCCTATTGCCCCCGCGACTGTCTGCGTCTCTGCATGACCACGATTAATATAACGTACCTTATCTTTATGTATTAAACGTAACACCCAAGTTGGATACAAACTGCTATACTTCAACCACTGTCCCCACATGTGAAAACGACGTTTTACCCGATAGCCACCAACTGGATTATTCTCCATCGCTGCTACTGATTTGATTTCGTTCTGCAATTCGTCCGTTACGCGTTCATCCGCATCTAAAATAAGCACCCAGTCATTTTCGATATCAATCTGTTCTAAGGCCCAATTGCGTTGGGTTCCAAAACCATCAAATTTTCTTTTAAATACACGGGCACCACGGGCTATTGCGAGCGCTTCTGTTTTGTCACTGCTAAAAGAATCGATTACAATTACATCGTCACACCAGGCGAGCGAGTCCATGCACGCCTCAATATGAATTTCTTCATTCAAAGTGAAAATCATGACCGAAACATTTCCTGTCACTAACCAGTCGCCTCGACAATCATCTTATATTCATTCAAC
>JAOUJM010000309.1 GCA_029883265.1 Gammaproteobacteria bacterium | reverse complement strand
TTTTCGGCGAGTCTGAGCAAAGCGACTCGATCAGCGAAACCGGAGTCGCCTTCACTACCGCGGCGAATTAAGGCAACGACGTTCCCTAACAATCCACTTGATGGGACCGCAAACGTGAGAGAACGAAAGCAAAGATTAACGAAGAACACAATTATGCTTATTAATAATGTAGCGGCCCATCAGCTTAATCGTTATGCGTCAATAGGAGATAAATATTATGCAAGATCGAATGGACGAAAGTCGGCGAAATAAACAATACTCTCCTGACGAGATCGAGCGTATTGAAATTCGTGAAAGAGAACTTATGTCACTTCGTGAGCATATACAAGATCAGGAAAAACAGCTTGATGAATATAGAGCAAAACTCAAAAATGAACAATTCACGCGCGAAAAAGAATTACAAAAAGAGTTAGAGGAAAGAGAAAGATATTTTATTGAAAGGGAGAAAAAGTTAGTAGAACGCCAAAGGGAATTTGAAGAGCACTTTCAAAATAGACAAGTGGAGACGGAAGAGTTAAGGAATCATCTTAGGCATGAGGTTGAACGGAGAGAAACTGAACTACAGATGATGCGTGATGAGCTACAAAAGGAAAAAGAACGATATAACGAGGAAAGCAGAAAAAAGATTGAGAAAACATCAAGAGACTATGTTTCTGAGGCGCTAGATCTACTTGGGAAAAAAGAAGCAGAATTTCATAGTAGATCTAAAACATGGGGAGCTATTGGTGCTTGGTCAATTATTGGGGGACTTATATTTTTTGCTTATGTAACTGTTACATCTTTTTCTATTATTCCCAATCCGGTTACTTGGCAATTTATTACTTTCACAATGTTCAAGGGATTAATTGTATTGGCTCTGTTTGCTGCACTAGCAAAGTACTCACTAATATTCAGTAATTCATACATGCGTGAGGCACTTAAAAATGCAGATAGGAGACACGCGATAAACTTTGGTAAGTTTTATCTAGAATCATATGGGGCATCAGCAGACTGGGAGCAGATAAAAGAGGCTTTTGAGCACTGGAATATAGCAGGTGAAAATGCGTTTACCAAATCCGGCGATGTAAAGCTTGAGGTCACTACAATTGAAAAACTTGCTGGCGCAATTGATAACCTAAATAAATCGATTCCATTTATCAAAAAAGATAAAAGCGCATAACAAGAGGGTCAAGCGCGACGCGAAAAAGCGTCGCGCGCCTTACCCAAGTCGTTAGGCCCAATTGCGTAACCGACGAATTCGAGGATACTTTGGATGGAAGCAATCGCATACTTAAAAGCAGCCGCATGGACCGCAGGCACGGTTGCCGGATTATTTGCCGCAACTCATCAGGTTTCTAAGGCTTCCTATAACAAAAGTCTCGCCACGTTTTTGAAGGAGTCCTCGATTTCACATTGGTTAAACAACTGGCCATCAGAGTTTGCTAAGTTTTTCGATTCGGTTTTTGATCATAAGCACTTTACGCTAAAGTGCTTTTTACGTTCGTGTATAGCTTCTACGGTTGCTCTAATTCTCACTATCGTGGGTTTCTTTCTGATTGCTGATATTGGATGGGCGCAATATTGGCAGAGCTGGTCAGGGGTTCCAACAGATCGGATAGTTCTAGCCTTCACAATAATATTATTGGGTAATTTTATTCCGGATTATTTGTCGCTTCTCGAAACCAGATTTATATTATCGAGAATAACTTCATCACCTACGCTATTTCGAACCTTCTTCTTGCTTGTCTTGGATCTATTTTTAACCGCTTTAGTCTTTATAGTGTTTATTACCATATTTAATCAAATATACTTTGGGACTATTTACGAAAGCGTATTCGATAGTATTTTGGAGAGGTTTCTTCATTACGTCACATTCTATAGCGCTTGGCTGGCCGATCCGCATGTGAATTTGCAGCAAACTGACACTTTCGAAAATGCCATTCAATTTGTCACCACTTTTTTGACGTCAATCTGGTTATGGTGTTTCGCTTTCATTACTTTTTTATTGACGATTACTAATAAGTTGGTTGGTCGGATATGGCGTTGGCTTTGCGTTCATTTCTTTGATTTAGAGGAAAAGCCAATTCTCGCATTAGGATGGGCTTCCTCTGCAACAATTCTTGTTATCTTTCTAGTGCTTAGCCCTTTTCTTGTGGACTGGATTCCTAAGTAGTGGCTTGGTTGACATATCTAAATAATAGTCAATGGCCTAACAATGGCGGTTGAGAGGGACATACCTCCGCGGTGCTTATTTGTGTGCTTGTATAGCACACAAAAATCTCCGCTACGGCATGCCCCTCACCGCTGGCGTTAGAGTTAACGCATGAACATTGTTCGCACGCTAATACTAATATTTTTGGCAAGTGGCTGTGCAGTTACAGTCTCGGTTCAGCGCACAGGACTGACGGTTGACGGAAATGTAAAGCCTGAGTTAAATGGTAGCCCAATCAATGATGTCATAAGATGGTATTCATCGTGCGATGGTTACAAAGAACGAAGTGCAATGGTTTTTCCAATTATTCCAATGCCTCCCATCATTCCAATTGGAGATAAAGTATCTCTTGGGACTGGTGACTCACCTTTCTATCTTTTCATTGAAACAAGCAACGGACAGAAGCTGGACAAATCACAACTAAAAGTAGCGCTGAATACGGAAGGTCGTCAATATGTATTAATTAACGAATACGAAACATATTATGTCCGGGAAAAATATCCGACAATTTGGAAATACAAGTTTACATCAGATTTTAGATGTAAGAACGTTAAAGATGCAGAACTTGTCATTCATTGGGCGGATGAATTGAAGAAAATTAATAGAGTACGCCGTTTCAATGTTGACTATTTTGACAAAAATATGTGGGAGTGGGGATATTTTCGTAACAATTAACTCTAACAAGAAACTCATGCCGCTCGCTGCGACACGTGGGAAAAGCGCCGCGCGCGCCATAGTTTTACGTTAGATGTAAATACTTAAATGAGCTTAATGCTATGAGAGGAAGCTATGAAAAATAAACACGGATTTAGTAAGGTGCTGATATTGCAGTTGCTTTTGTTAATAAGTTTCGGCTCCTATGCAGATAACGGGAATATCCTTCCATCGTGGAATTACACAAAAAACAAAGCAGATATTATTGAGTTTGTAAAAAATGTTTCAGATGTTGGCAAGAAATCTTTTGTTCCTATACATAAAAGGGTTGCCGTTTTTGATATGGATGGAACAATTCTGGTAGAACGGCCATTTTATACAGAAGTTCTTACTTCTGTTGAGATCCTAAAAAGCAAACTAAAAGTCAATCCCTCGTTATCTACTCAGCAGCCGTATAAGGCAATAATTGAAAATGACGAAAATTATATTCACCGCAATGGCGGGAGCATTGTAAAAAAGGCTGGGGAAGAAATCGCTATTAGAGATCTACGGGAAGTTGTAAGATCGTTTATGAAAAACAAACAACACGATAAATTAAATAAAAAATATAAAGATTTGTTTTATGCTCCAATGATTGAATTAATCCAATATTTGGTGGATAGCAAATTTACGGTGTTTGTTGTTAGCACTTCACAACAAGAGTTTATTCGCAGCTACTCAGATGAATGTTTTAATCTTCCGAAAACTAATATCATTGGCTCAATGATGTCATTTTCTACTGACGATCTTCAAAATGACATTAAATTTAAATTGTCCGGTGAGTGGTGGAAGCCCGAGAATGGCGAGTTGGGTAAAGTGCTAAGGATCAGAGAAAGATCAGGGTACATTCCAATATTTGCGGTTGGTAATTCCAGTGGCGACAAAGAGATGATGTTGGCAACTTCTGGCAACTCTGGGTTTGTGATGTTGGTTAATCATGATGATGCAAAGAGAGAGTATGAATATACTAAAACCGGAATGATTGAATTAGCTAAGAAAAAGTCTTGGAACATCGTAAGCATGAAAAATGATTTTAGAAAAATATACTCAACTCATTGTGAATTATAAATATAGCTCATCTAACAAAAAGTTCGTGCAGGACAGGCGCATACGATGCGCCTGCCCCACAACTTGTCGTTAGCTTGAAAAGCAATATCGGGGTCAAATCTTTCATTGCCACATTATATTTTATTTTTCTTGATTTGATGGGATACTACAAAACCTGACTCTGTGACCCTGAGTTTCGTGCAGAAAGAATATCGGTAAAATCTCATCCACCTATGACACTTATTAACTATTTTTCAGCTAATCTTCAAGATATCGAATTACCCGCTTTTTTGCCGAGTCCGTTTGACAATCAGCCACACCCGCTGGCAATCGAAGCGAGCCAGCAACTACAGAAGTCATTGGCTGGGCAAAACGATTGGATGCATGATTTTGAAGCCATTGATGGTGGAAAGATGTTTGGCGTTCTGATTGTGCAGGACGCACAACAACGGCTTGGTTATTTATCGGCGTTTTCGGGTATGTTAGCGGGGCAGTGGGATTTGCCGGGTTTTGTTCCCCCTCTATTTAGTCAAGAAGAAAGAGATTCTTTTTTACCAAGGGGTGAGAATGAATTAGCAATTTTATCCGACAAGATAAGGCAGCTTCAAAACAGTTCAGATATCCAAGAATTCCGACAACAGCTACAAGCGCTCAATCAGCAGTTTAATAAAGAAATAGAACACCTAAAAAGCGACCATAAAAATCGAAAACAACTCCGGCGACAACTTAGAGAAACACTCGATAATATTGAAAGCGACGCGGGAAAAAAATTGCTCCAACAATTGTCTTTCGAGAGTCAGCAGGATAGACGTGAACTGAAATCGCTTAGTCAAAATTGGTTACAACGGATTGAGGGGATTGAGAAAGAACTAAAAAAAGTGCTTAGTGAAATTGATGTGCTGAAAAAGACTCGTTTGGACCTATCGAAAGAATTACATAATCGAGTTTTTGATGGCTATATTTTAATAAATGCACTGGGTGAGCATAAACAGATGACTCACTTTTTCTCTGACAAGCTACCACCTGGCGGAACAGGTGATTGTGCAGCACCAAAACTATTTCAATATGCAAATCAAAAGAAATTGAAACCGATAGCGCTCGCAGAATTTTGGTGGGGCGCGTCTCCTAGTGCCAGTGTTCGTCACCATGGGCATTATTATCCATCCTGCCGTGGCAAATGCCATCCGATACTTCCTTTTATGTTACAAGGCCTGGCGGTGCAGCAAGAAAAAATACCGGGATGTTGTATTACGAATGATGT
>JAOUJM010000308.1 GCA_029883265.1 Gammaproteobacteria bacterium | reverse complement strand
TTTGGATAAGGAAATTTCGCCGTTAAGGCTTTGCAATTTAAAATCACCAGCCTTGGTTTCCGCATAAAGAGTTGAGGACAAGACAAAAAACACGATCAGACTAGCACACACTCTAAACAACATAATTACTCCTCAATAGATAATCCATTCTTAATTGTTTGCCAAGGTTAACAAGATTGGTGGAATTCGCAAGCGTGTGTTTCTAACGACACAGGCTTGTGGTTGTTGCAGTTATAATGAGCTGTCACATGCAAAATTCTAAACTTCTCATTTTAATCGTTTTATCAATTAGTTACCATCAAACTTTTTCTAATACACGGGAACATACTAGGACAAATCGCCGCGAGCAAAAGAGGCCTCGACTTGTTTTTAAGGCTTGCTTGGGCGATAATCAGAGTTTCCTAATATATAAATGTATTTTATCAGGCAAGCAGATGAAACCGTCGGTGCCAAAAATTCCCAACCCCCTAAGTCACCCGGTGAGTGAACGCCCCGCTATTCCTGATGATTCTATTAATCAGCGCCGCCCAAGCCTGTTATGCCAAGCGGGTTTATTTTGGCCAAGTTTTTATTTAACAACATTCATTCTGCTCGCCACTGTGTTGGAACTAAGCGCGGTAAAAATTCCATGGGCCAATCACCTCAGCTCGGTTTTTCTTATTGCTGCATTGCTATGCATTGTTTGGTTTTTTATTCGCCTGCAACACGGTGTACTAGGCCCACTCGCGCGTTTACGAACCTGGGCACAACAAATAAACCAAGGCAAATTGCAACAACTCAGCCCTCCGGTGCACGCCAATGAGCTAATGAATTTAAGCAGTGAAATCAATCATGTCACCCAAGCACTTCAGGGTTTACAACGACAAGTGGATTTTTACCAAGGCCATAATGCCTATAATGTCTCACGTGAATCCCGTTCATTGGAAACCTTATACGACATTGCGACATCGATTAATAATGCTCGCGATATTGATGAATTACTCACACATTTTTTATACACATTGAAAGAAGTCATGCAGGCCGAAGCCGTATGTGTGCGTTTAGTGACTCACGATAATCAATTGCGCATGGTGGGCAGTGTCGGTTTGAATGCTGAAGCGGTTGAACGCGAACGCTTAATGCCAATCAGTCTTTGCCAATGCGGTTATGCGGTGGAATCTGCGTCTATCCAGTGCCAAAAAGTGATCGCGTGTCATAATATTATCGATAGCTCCTTGGCGGATAGCGATGATTTAGAAATGGTCGCGGTGCCCTTGCAATATCATGGCAATGTACTAGGCATCTATAATCTTTATCTAAAACATTTTGACCCGAAACAACGCAAAGATTTGGATGAACTTTTTGATACCATCGGCCAACACTTAGCCGTCGCCATTGAAAAAGCGCAACTGGAAACAGAAGCGCAACGCCACGCACTGATGGACGAGCGTACTTTGCTTTCCCATGAATTACACGATTCTTTAGCGCAAACCCTCGCCAGTTTGCGTTTGCAATCACATGCCATGGCGGAACAACTCAAACAAGGTGAAGTCAATTCTGCTGAAGAATCCTTGCAGCGAATTAAGCAAGGGGTAGAAAAAGGTAACTTTGAGTTGCGAGAATTACTCAGTCATTTCCGTACCCCTATGGATGAACGAGGTTTGACACCCGCAATTGAAGATACTGTTAATGCGCTGCAACGTGACACGGGTATAAAAGCTTTTTTTCAAGATCAATCACAAGGCTTAAGTCTACCACCCAATTTTGAAGTTCAGGTGTTACATATTGTGCAAGAAGCCTTAAGCAATGTACGACGTCATAGCCAGGCACAAACCGTTCGCGTATTATTAAAAGCTAATCCGCAAGGCGCTTGGCATTTTTTAATTGAAGATGACGGCGTGGGCATGTGCACACCAGAAAAACGTGAATTCAGTGGTGATCATATCGGTTTGTCGGTCATGACAGAACGCGCAAAACGTTTAGGTGGAGAATTAACGATTGAAAGCGAGTTAGGTGAAGGTACACGAATCGAACTGGATTTTGAATGTCCGCCGACCTCGTTGACGCCGTCTTTAAGTCAAATCCTAAAACCGATTCAATTCAAACCTAACCCGATGAAATAAAACAATGAATGATCAACCAACAACAGAAAAACTTTTACGTGTGTTATTAATCGACGACCATTCCCTATTTCGCGTGGGATTGGAAGGTTTACTGGAACGTCGCGGCATCGAGATTGTTGCATCGGTTGCAAGCGGCAGTGAGGGTATCGACCTTGTGCATAATTTACAACCGGATATTGTATTGCTCGATGTTCGTATGCCCGATATGAACGGCCTGGAGATTTTGGAAACCTTGCGTAAACAAGGCTGCAAAATACCGGTGATCATGGTCACCACCAGTCGCGATGATAAAGATATTGCTAAAGCCTTGCGCTGCGGCGCCACCGGTTATTTGCTAAAAGACATGGAACCCGATGAATTAGTGCAAGCACTACACGCGATTATGCGCGGCGAAACCGTAGTTGCACCGGAGCTTGCAACAACCTTAGCACGCGTGGTTCAAGGCAAAAACCCTCAAGACACGGAAGACAAACTTGAAAGTTTAACGCCACGCGAACGAGAAATTCTGCAACATATTGCAGAAGGCGGCAGTAATAAAGTGATTGGCCGCGCGTTAGGCATAACCGATGGCACAGTCAAACTTCATGTCAAATCTATTCTACGCAAGCTTGATGTACACTCACGAGTGGAAGCCGCAGTTATCGCCGTAGAACACGGTTTAGGGAGTCAAAATCGCAACAATTAAAAATCCATTGGAACTTTCCGAGAAAATATCGGTATAATAACTCTAATACAACAACAATATTTATAAAAACTAAGATGACAACACATAAAACCACAAGCCAGACATGGCGCGAACGTATTACCGTTCATTATTTAGACTCTTGTCTGCATCTTGAAAATGACTATGACTATTTACGACAACTCGTACAACAAGCCCGTCGTACCGAAGTCACACACGTTAATAAAACTGCTTTGTTAATGGATGCCGTCGAGTTAATTAAAAATGGTGAGTTACTTATTATTGCCGATCCGTCACCCGTGCGTTCTATTAGTGATTGCCTAGTGCATCATCAACAAGTACTGACGCAATCACCAATGAATGAACATAACCAAGCGAGCATAAGTGAGTTAAGTTGGGATCAGGCACTGGTGACTCAAGATGAAATCGTCAGAATTACTTTTCGTGCCAATAATATTTCTCAAAAAACGCGTGCATCAGTAGCCGTATTTTTTGAAAACGCACACGGTGAACGCAATTGGGTGGACAGCTTGAACATCACCTTAACACCTGAACAGCAACACTATTCAATCGAATGGCAAGCACTGAACGAACATTTTGATCACGGTTGGTTTAAAACCCAACTGAATATTCCCCATTATTATTTTGAAGTCGCTGTTGGAAAAGTTCGCTTGTCATCAAAATCAGCCAAGCTAAGTCTTAAAAAGAATTTAGCGTTTCGCGTAACCCACGCAAATGCAACGCCGGTTGCCGATGGTACCCAATTTATTTTAAAAGCAGCACATCGCCAATTGTTTAAAACGCGAAGCAAACAGGGCCACATCTTGTTTAAAGACGTTGTGATTGGCCCGTATAGTGTTGAATGCCTGGATGAAACGGATGAGTCAGATTTGAACTACGTATTATCGCGTGGATCAAACCACGCCAATTTATCTTGAAGATTGACCACGTCACCGATGATAATCAAGGTCGGTGGTTTAATGTCTGCTTTTTCAACTAAATCGGGAATGGTTTCTACCGTACCGACAATCACTTTCTGATCACGTGTCGTCGCTTTTTGCACTAAGGCCATGGGTCGATCTTTGGGCGCTCCATGAGCCAACAATTGTTTGCAGAAATTTTTCACGCCAACCAAACCCATATAAACCACCACCGTCTGATGCGGTTGCGCCAATACCGTCCAATTTAGATTTTGGCTACCATCTTTTAAATGCCCGGTGACAAAAACCAGAGATTGTGCATAGTCACGATGCGTTAATGGAATACCTGCATAAGAAGCAGTACCGGATGCTGCAGTAATACCGGGTACAATTTGAAAAGGCACACCCGCAGCGGCTAATTCTTCTATTTCTTCACCACCACGTCCAAAAATAAACGGATCACCGCCTTTTAAACGTAATACTCGTTTACCTTGTTTGGCAAAACGCACTAATACTTCGTTAATTTCATTTTGTGGCAAGGCATGATCATCACGCTGCTTGCCCACATAAAGAAATTCGGCGTCTTTACGCACTAAATCCAGAATCTCTTTTGAAACCAAACGATCATAAACCACAACATCGGCTTGTTGCAGCAAACGCAAGGCACGAAATGTTAATAGATCGGGATCACCCGGTCCGGCACCGACTAGATATACTTCACCGGATTTATCGACTAAGGTATCACCAGTGTTAATCGCTTGTTGTAGTGCCGCTTTCGCCGCATCCTCTTGCCCGGCAAACATCATTTCGGCCACCGGCCCTTGTAATATTTTTTCCCAGAAAATACGAATATCCCGACTGACTTTCAATTTGTCACGTACTTGATCACGAAAACCACGGACTAGCTCAGCCAGGCGGCCATACGAACTGGGAATCATGGTTTCCAGGCGTGCTCGAAGTAATCGTGCTAATACCGGTGACGAACCACTGGATGACACCGCTACCACGACTGGCGAACGATCAATAATCGATGGCACAATAAACGAACATAGGTCCGGTTGATCCACCACATTAACCGGCATACCCCGTTCTCTGGCCGCTGCTGAAATCTGACTATTCACTGTGCGATCATTAGTGGCGGCAATGACCAAATCACAACCCTGTAAATCACTAGGCTCAAAATTCTTAACCTTACAGGTGACTTCGTCTTTCAAGGCGTTAAGACCTTGGCAAACTTCCGGTGCAATCACGGTTACCTTGGCACCAGCACGTAATAACAATTTGATTTTGCGGAAAGCGATATCGCCACCGCCAACAACAACACAAGGGCGTTGCTTTAGGTCAAGAAAAATTGGTAAAAATTCCATAATTATCTCAAGTTAAATTTTCTGGGGTGGCTAATCTCAGCATTTTACCGCAAAAAAATCCATATCCCAAAAGGAAAGGGGCTAAGTTTTTGTTTTTTCCAATAAAAACTTCAAACAAATGGCTTCGGTTTGAGGACTTTGT